>CBDUGY010000054.1:0-19026 GCA_965367015.1 uncultured Ulvibacter sp. | reverse complement strand
CAAAAGCCGTCGCGACATTTTTAGATGTACTTCCATCTCTAAATTGAAGGTTGTTATAATCTGCGGTATTTAAGGTGAAGGATCTGTGTTTATCCTTTGTAAAAGTTCCATTCGCGATTACTGAAATTTCGAATTTTAAAGGTTTCTTTACTTCGGCTGATTGTATCCAGCCATTGGAAGTATTGTAGATCATTGCTTCAAATGCTGGGGTCATATATGCTGTTGCAAATAATTTTGCATCGTCAACTCCTGCGGCAAGCAGATCTTCCAGATTCTCCTGAGCTGTAGAGCTGGCACAGACTAGTATCATTCCAAAGAAAAATAGCTTTTTCATAATTTTATTTTTTCGAAAAATAAAAAACCCACTACGATTGTAATGGGTCTTTATAAAAGATTTAACGATTTTTCTTACGCATCGATATTTGCATAAACAGCATTCTTTTCAATGAATTCACGTCTAGGTGGAACCTCATCGCCCATAAGCATAGAAAAAATTCTATCAGCTTCGGTACCGCTATCTATATTTACTTGGCGCAATGTTCTAAAGTTAGGGTTCATAGTTGTATCCCACAATTGCTCTGCATTCATTTCCCCAAGACCTTTATATCGTTGTATCGAGGCACTTCCTCCGAACTTTTCATTTAATTCATCTCGTTCCTTATCATTCCAGGCATATTCCTTCTTAGCGCCCTTTTTAACTAAGTAAAGAGGAGGAGTTGCGATGTAAACGTGTCCCGCTTCAATAAGTGCTTTCATATATCTGAAAAAGAAAGTTAAGATGAGAGTAGAAATATGACTTCCATCAACATCGGCATCACACATGATAACTACTTTATGGTACCTAAGCTTTTCAAGATTCAATTCCTTACTGTCTTCTTCGGTTCCTATGGTAACTCCTAAAGCTGTAAATATATTTCTGATCTCTTCATTTTCAAAAACCTTGTGCTGCATTGCCTTTTCAACATTCAAAATCTTTCCACGAAGCGGTAAAATAGCTTGAAAATTTCGATCACGACCTTGCTTGGCTGTTCCCCCTGCCGAATCTCCCTCGACTAGGAAAACTTCACATTTTTCAGGATCTTGTTCTGAACAATCTGATAGCTTCCCAGGCAGTCCACCTCCACTCATCACGGTCTTACGCTGTACCATCTCACGGGCCTTTCTGGCTGCATGCCGAGCGGTAGCCGCGAGTATCACCTTCTGAACGATTATTTTAGCGTCATTTGGATTCTCCTCCAAATAGTTTTCAAGCATTTCAGAAACTGCCTGACTTACAGCAGAGGTAACTTCTCTGTTCCCCAATTTTGTTTTTGTCTGTCCTTCAAACTGAGGTTCAGCAACTTTAACCGAAACGATCGCCGTTAACCCTTCTCTAAAGTCATCACCGGCAATGTCGAACTTCAATTTATCCAACATGCCGGAAGAATCTGCATATTTTTTTAGAGTTCGTGTTAGTCCTGCACGGAAACCCGACAGGTGTGTTCCTCCCTCGTGGGTATTTATATTATTTACGTATGAATGAAGATTTTCATTATACGAAGTATTGTAAACCATTGCCACTTCAACAGGGATGTCATTCTTTTCTCCTTCCATCGAGATCACATCTGCAATAAGCATTTCGCGATTTCCATCGAGGAATCGAATAAATTCTTTTAAACCTTCGGTACTGTGGAAAGTTTCGGTAGGGATATCTCCGTTTTCATCAGGATTACGCCTATCCATTAATGTGATAGTAATACCTTTATTCAGAAATGACAGTTCACGAAGTCTACTGGCTAAAGTGTCATAATTATATTCTAGTGACTGCTGAAAGATTTGACCATCAGGTTTAAAAGTAATGATAGTACCTCTATAATCGGTATCTCCTATTGGTCTAACAGGGTACATTGTTTTGCCACGCTCATACTCTTGTTCGTAGATTTTACCATCTCGATGAACTACAGCTTTTAAATGCCCTGAAAGCGCATTTACCACAGACACCCCTACTCCGTGAAGACCACCGGATACTTTGTATGAATCTTTATCGAATTTACCCCCGGCTCCAATTTTAGTCATTACAACTTCTAAAGCCGAAACACCTTCTTTTTTATGAATATCTACTGGAATTCCACGTCCGTTGTCCTTTACTGATATAGAATTATCCTCATTTATAACTACATCGATCGCGTCACAGTGACCGCCCATAGCTTCATCTATTGAATTATCCACTACTTCGTACACCAAATGATGCAATCCTCTCGTACCAACATCTCCAATATACATGGATGGTCGCATGCGCACATGTTCCATCCCCTCTAAGGCCTGAATACTATCGGCTCCGTAACTACCTTTTTTTTGTTCTTCGCTCATAAAAAAATCAAGTTATTTTTTAAATTATTTCGCAACGAACAAATATAACAAAACCCCTTATAAAATATAGGGTTTCGGCTATTTTATAGTGTCAAGTTATTAACAAAATTTTGTGGAAAAAAAGCAATAAAACTCTTTTTAAAAATTAACGGTATGTTGCTGTAAGTGTGTTATATTAATACCGACTGAAGTTTCGTTAAATAGATACTAATTTTCACATAATTTTTTGAAAATTTTATATTAATAAAACTAACTTTAGACATAAATTCAGATCTATGAAAAATTATTTTTCCAAAATTATTCTTATCGGTGCCGTAATATTCGCTTTTCAAAATGTAACAGCGCAGGATTTTCCAAAAATGGACGTGAGTCCGATGGATTTAGCTATGGCACGAACAAACAGAGATGCCCCGCCATTGGCACGAGTTATTTATAGTCGCCCACAGTTAAAAGGTAGACCGCTAAGTAAACTTGCACCAAATGGAAAAGTATGGAGGACAGGGGCCAACGAAGCCACTGAACTCACCCTTTACAACCCAATGATGCTTGGAGGTGAGAAGTTGGAAGCAGGTACATATACGTTGTATACTATTCCGGGAGATACCAATTGGACCGTTATTATCAACGCAGAAACCAACACTTGGGGTGCCTATAGCTATAAAGAGGATAAAGATGTTGTTAGAATTGAAGTGCCAAAACACGAATCACCGGCACAAACTGAGTCTCTATCTATGGTATTTCGACCAGAGGGCGATGGTACTACATTAATGATAGGATGGGACAGAATGTATATTGAAGTACCATTTAAAAGCATTTAAAATAAATTATCCCGGGAGACTTATAGAAGTGTTAAGCAACTCCTCAATTGAATTCCTTTTATAGGTTTCATCGGATTGAAAAAAGCTGTCTTGGACAGCTTTTTTTATGGAATATTGAGATACTTATGGGTTTGCAAGGAGACAATCCAGTTAGGATTTTTCATTACGTAATCAACGATTAAAGGAATCATTTTTTCACGATTGCTCCATTCTGGTTGTAAGTATAGAATACAGTTCTTATTAACCTTGGTAGCCTGCTCTTCAGCAAAACGAAAATCGTCTCTGTTATATACAATTACTTTTAATTCATTGGCAACTTTGTAAACTTCTGGTTTTGGTAATTTATTTTTCTTTGGAGATAGACAAATCCAATTCCAGTGTCCACTTAATTTATAAGCTCCAGATGTTTCTATATGTGTATTCAGTCCCTTTTTTTTAAGTAGTTCAGTCAAGGGATTCATATCCCACATAAGTGGCTCCCCGCCGGTTACGACTATTGTTTTAGAGTATTTTGCAGCATTTTCCGCAATGGCCTCGATAGCAGTAGGAGGATGCAAATTCGGGTTCCAACTTTCTTTTACATCACACCAGTGGCATCCAACATCGCAACCACCAATTCGAATAAAATAAGCCGCAATTCCCTTGTGATAACCCTCCCCTTGAATAGTATAAAATTCCTCCATCAAAGGAAGTACTACCCCTTTGTCAACCAGTGTTTGCATATCCTTTTCCATTGCGTGCAAAGATACTACGGATATTTAAAAGCAATGGGCAATTTTTTTAGAAATCAATGCTACTAATTTCAAAAAATAAAATATAATTTTTCAATGATATCAATGGATTTGTATGACCGATTTGATGACGAAATTATGGTACTTTGTAATTTTTAAGTAACTAAAAACTAGAAAAATACCCATATTTTGTGCATTTTATCCTACAATTTTATCTCCTGTCGAAAAGTCTTCAAATCCTTACTATTTATATAATAATACTCCTATTTTTATATAGTTATTTATTGAAGAAGTTTTAATTATGAAAAATTTAAGTACCCAAAAACTTGTAGTAATGCTGTTTTGTTTTTTAATCTATCAAACCGCAACTTCACAAGTAGGAATTGGCAATCCCTTGCCAGATGAATCCTCCGTTTTAGATATTACATCAACTTCAAAGGGAGTTCTTATGGCGCGAATGACGACCGCGCAACGAGATGCCATTGCGTCACCTGCCAACGGATTAATAATTTACAATACAGACTCTGATGAATTTCAGTTCAACACCAATACTAGTACTGCCCCAATTTGGCGAGCATTAAGTTATAGTGCTGTAAGTACCGCTACTCCGGGCGATTCGATTAAATATTCAAATTCAGACGTTACAACAAATGTGAATCCGGCAGCAGCGATTACATTACCTCTATTCGGAAACTTGCTATGGTCTGACAACTCGGTACTTTACGTTGTGTCAGGTAATCAAGTAACTATTACTGAAGCCGGTCGCTATGAATTTATCGTTAATGTATCCCTATTGAACGCTTCTACAACTTTAAGAAATTCCCCTGAAATACGAATTAATGTTAATGGATCACCTGTGGGTACTTATGGCTCTACGGGCTATATAAGACATAATAGCAATCATGAAAACTCTTCTCTTCATATCCGCGAAATTCTTGAAATTAATGCAAACGATGTAGTTACAGTTAGTATTGCAAGAGCCGGCGCGGGAGGTACCGTAAATTTAAGAAGTGTTGGAAGTTCTAATTTTTATGTTGAGAAAATATTTTAGTATTATGAAAAACCTCACACTTCTCTTTTTTCTCTGTATAAATACCTGCTTTTTCGCACAAGTAGGAATCGGAACCACCGTTGTTGACCCTTCTGCTATCTTGCATATCGAATCGACGGATAAGGGCCTACTCTACCCTTCAATGACAACGCTTGAAAGGAATACAATTGTATTGCCCGCTAATGGGTTGTTAATTTATAATACTGACACGAATACATACGATTGCAACCGTGGAACCCCGGCATTACCTAATTGGACTTCTGTATTTAATAAACTTCCAACTACATCTTATAGTAACCAATCGGCCAAATATTCGAATACAGATACTTCAACCACTATCAACCAAGCAGCGGCTATTGACCTGCCAGTTTTTGGCACCCAAGAATGGAATGACAATTCATCATTGTTTTCTGTATCTTCAAATGCTGTAACCATTGGTGAACCCGGAAGATATAAAGTGAACGTCAACGTTGCCATAGCAAGTTCTTCAAACTCGGCTAGAAAAGCACCTGAAATATATTTAGCTCGAAATAATACGCCAATAGACTCATATGCAAGTACCGGGTATATACGAAGAGCAGACGGTCACGACATGTCGTCATTGCATTTAAATGAAGTAATTGAATTAAACGCGACTGATGTAATTACTGTAAAAATTGTATTGGCTGGTAACAACGGCACTACCGTTTTACGCTCAATAGGTAGTAGTAATTTTTATATCGAAAAGGTTTTCTAAAGAAATTATCTTAAGGACTTAACCGCGACAACTTCAATTTCAATTTTAGCACCTCTTGCCAAGGCTTTAGCAGCAAACGTAGTTCTAGCAGGTTTCTGCGGAAAGTAGGTCGTGTAAATATTATTCATTGCCGAGAAATCTTCAATATCTTCCAAGATAACTAAAGCTTTTACGACATCATTTAAAGTTAAATCGTGCTGCGCTAAAACCGCTTCAATATTTTGTATGGTCTGAAGCGTTTCATTTTCAATTCCACCGTTAACCAATTCTCGAGTTGTATGGTCCATTCCTATTTGACCTGAAAGAAAAAAGAGGTTTCCAATTTGAACAACATCACTAAAAGGTGCAGCTTGTTTTTTTGGCTCATGAGAACGGTGAAAGATCGGTATTTCATTACTTTCTTCTGAAGAGCGCACAGTATCATTATTGTGATTAGTACACGAAGTAATTCCAATACAAAGACACAACCAACAGTAATTGAACAACGAAAGATTCATTTCTTCGAAAATTAAAATTTTAAGGTACGGAATATTTCAGAAGCTTGGATACAATTGTTATTTTTAACCAAAATTTACATGATGGCAGATAAAGAGGCTTTTTTTAATTATATTAATAATGGCTACAAAACAAAAGGCGACGCTATTGTCTTAGGTGCAGCAATGTTGGATGGGGAAACTATAACTGATGCGTTGGTGCGTATTCCTTTGAAAACTATGAATCGTCACGGATTAATAGCTGGTGCTACGGGAACAGGAAAAACCAAAACTCTTCAGATATTAGCTGAGAACCTTTCAGAGAAAGGGGTCCCGGTATTACTCATGGATATGAAAGGGGATCTTAGTGGTATCGCTCAACCTAGCCCGGGCCATCCCAAGATCGACGAACGTCATGAAAAAATTGGCTTCCCTTTTGAAGCTAAGAAATTTCCTGTCGAGATATTATCACTTTCGGAACAAGCGGGAGTAAAAATGCGGGCTACCGTAAGCGAATTTGGCCCTGTGCTTCTTTCTCGAATCATGGATCTTAGTGAGGCGCAATCTGGAATCGTTTCAGTAATTTTCAAATATTGTGACGATAATAAACTGCCGCTTTTGGACTTAAAGGATTTTAAAAAAATTCTTCAGTACACAACAAACGAAGGAAAAGCTGAATTAGCGAAAGATTATGGAAGGATCTCTGCAACCTCAACAGGTGCTATACTTCGAAAGGTGGTTGAACTTGAGCAACAAGGAGGTGATCTTTTCTTTGGAGAAAAATCCTTTGATACCGATGATTTACTTAGAATTGATGAGAACGGTATGGGTTATATCAATATACTGCGTCTAACCGATATTCAGGATAGGCCAAAATTGTTTTCTACTTTTATGCTTTCCCTTTTAGCTGAAATTTATGCAACATTTCCTGAGCAAGGTGACAGTGGAAGGCCCGAATTAGTAATATTTATTGATGAGGCTCATCTTATTTTTAAGGAAGCAAGTAAGGCACTGCTGAATCAAATTGAAAGCATTGTCAAATTAATTCGCTCTAAGGGCGTTGGTTTGTATTTTGTCACCCAAAATCCAACTGACGTACCCGATGCAGTTTTGAGTCAGTTAGGATTAAAAGTACAACACGCGTTAAGAGCCTTTACTGCTAAGGATAGAAAGGCAATTAAATTGACTGCAGAAAATTACCCTATATCCGACTACTATAAAACCGATGAAGTACTTACTTCCTTAGGTATTGGAGAGGCTTTAGTTTCAGCCTTGAATGAGAAAGGGATTCCAACACCTTTAGCTGCCACAATGCTTCGCGCTCCAATGAGTCGGATGGATATTTTGGAAGACCAAGAATTAAAAGAACTCATCGACAACTCAAAGCTCATCAGAAAATACAATGAGGTAATAGACCGTGAAAGTGCATATGAGTTGCTCAATAAAAAAATTGAGAAAGCGGATGAAGCTGAAACCAAAGCTAAAGCTAAGAAAGAAAGAGAGGCAGCAAGCAGAAGTAGTTCTTCTCGAAGCACTCGCAGCCGAAGCAGCCGCTCTACACAGAGCACCATAATGAAAACCCTATCAAGTCCTACCGTAATTCGCAGCGTTTTGGGCATTTTGGGCAAAATGATGCGATAGATTAAAATTAATTTAATATAAAAAGTACCCGTTTTCACGGGCATATTATGAAAAAAACCCTATTATTTGGTGCATTAACTGCACTATTATTTGTTCAATGTGGAAAAGAAAAAGATCAATTTTTAATCCAAAACGGCCGAATTGGCGATCTGACTGAAGAAACTCAAATGAAGCAAATAGATTCGTTGTTCGCGAATGATTCAATCGTTAGACTTAACCCTATTAAAGATGCTTTGGGAACACAAGGTGAGGTAGAAATTTTTGAAAAAGGCGGGGCAAAATTGTTGTTGCTCTCGCCCAATGATGAAAATGATCCCAATTCTACCATATCGAATATTCAGGTTTTCGACAGTCGTTATAAAACTGAAAAAAACCTAACTAACGCAAGTACTTTTAAAGATGTAAAAGCGAATTACAAAATTGCTGATCTAGAAACCACAATTAATGCCGTTGTGCTATTTCTCGAGAATAGCGATGTGTTCATTACCATCGACAAAAAACAGCTGCCGGAAAATCTACGTTATGATCCAAGTATTGAAATAGAAGCAACACAGATTCCTGATAATGCCACTTTTAAATACTTTATGATTGGTTGGGACCAGGAGGAAGATTAAAATTTTCTTAATAGCCCCAAGGAAATCATTTTTATCCCCTATTTTTATTAATGTTAACCTTTCAAACATGTCAACAAGATAAAAATATTAGGATTTATTTTAACCATCGGAGGTGCTATTTCTTTAGTATTAGGCGTATTAGGAGCCTTTGGAAGTATGAGTATGGGAATTAGCCCCTGGCCTTTAATTATATTGGGAGTTGTATTCTTTTTTGCCGGAATAGGACTTTTAAAGTATCGAAAAGATACCGATCAAACCTAAGAAATGTACAAAAAACCCTCAGCCAGAGGGTTTTTTTATGCCATATTTTAAAACAATCATTCAAAAATACAACAATTATGAAACTAGTAATTTTAATGCTCTTTATTTCAGTATTCTCCTTTGGGCAGCCATTATCGCAATACGCAGCAAGTGCAGAAAATCCCTTTGGCAAACTTAATCCGGAAGCACCAAAAGAAATTGCAGATTATGCACCTATGATTGGGACTTGCGACTGTGTTTCCACTGCTAGAAAGGCCGACCAAACCTGGGCAGAACCGCAGAAAATGACGTGGACCTTCAAATATATAATGAATGGTACTGCCATACAGGATGAAACTTTAAAGGAAGACGGAAGTCATTCGGGAAGTATTAGGCAGTTTATAGCAGATAGCAGTAAATGGTATGTACATTGGTATTCGAATACTACGCCAAGTACAACTTTGCCCACGTGGCATGGAAAGAAACAAGGGGATAGTATCGTTCTGTATCGAGAACAAAAGGCTCCAAATGGAACAGACGGCTATTTCAGGCTATCTTTTAAGAATATTTCTGAAGATGGTTTTAGTTGGATTGGAGAATGGGTAAATAAACCAGAGACTTTTGTATTTCCTACCTGGACAATTGAATGTAAAAAACGAAAAGAGGATTCTGATAAAGATATTATACTGAAAAATACTATTTCGTTCTCGCAAGCATATATGCGGGGAGATGCGAAAGCCGTTTCAAATTTTTATACACAGGACGGAAAGATATTTCCAAGTAATTCTGATATAATATCCGGACATACAGCACTTGAAAAGCACTGGACCTTGCCTGAAGGCGTTAAAGTTTTACATCATAAAGTAACGCCATCAGAAATAAAAATAATTGATAATTATGCATATGACTTCGGTTATTATGAAGGTAAATCACTTTCAAAAGAAAACAAAGAGCAACCGTTCAAAGGAAAATATGTGATCGTATGGAAAAAAGTAGGTGACGATTGGAAAATTTATTTAGATATTTGGAATAGGATATAAACTTATGCTAACCAATCTTGAGAAAAATAAATACCGCGAAGAACTTTTCAGGCATCTTGATGGCATTGCTGTTGCTCCTGTTGCCTATACACTAAAAGAAAAAGGAGTTCTTGATTTCTTATTGAAAAAAGACAGTTATAAATTATCTGAAATAGCCACTCACTTTCATGCCAACGAAGGCTACTTGAATGTTGCACTGCGTATGATGGCTTCGCAAGGATGGCTTAATTATAACGTGGATAATAGCAAAAATCAAATAAAAATTTCGAAAAATGATATAAGTGCATTAGCCTTTAAAAACTGTGATCGGTTTAAGGATGTGGTACATTTTATGAAAGTTTCGGAAGAATTTCATCCACGCCATTTCAATGTTGAGCAATTCTCTATACTGAATAGAATTTTCAACAAACATAAAAACGGGGAATATGCGCCGAACACTACTGATGAAAAAGAAAAAAAGATTCAAGCGCAAATTGAGAAACAAATAGAAGGAGTTTTGGTAGGGCCCATAACCGTCTTTCTGGGCATGGATGGAATGTTTCACAAATATTTTATGGAAGCATCTTTTAGTCCGGAAGAATTTCACGAAGATCCTGAGAGTTTTAGTAAAATTCTAGATTTCTTCAGTTTTTTAGGCTGGTTCTCAAAAAATAACGGTCACTTTAAATTTACTAATAAAGGATTCTTTTTTGCTAAAAGATCTGCTGCTTATGGAGTAACTGTTTCTTACATTCCTACTTTTAGAAGAGTGGATGAATTAATCTTTGGAAATCCGAAAATTTTACGAAGTTCGCTCCCCGAGGCAGCAGAGATGCATGTGGATAGAGAAATGAATGTATGGGGCAGCGGCGGTGCACATTCGGCATATTTTAAAAAAATTGATGAGATTGTAATTTCATTGTTCAATAGGCCGATTGATGAACAGCCTAAAGGAATATTGGATATGGGTTGCGGAAATGGGGCTTTTCTAATTCATTTATTCGAGGTAATTGAACAACGAACCAAGCGCGGACCTTTGTTAGAAGAACATCCGTTGTTTTTGGTGGGTGTCGATTATAATAAAGCAGCGTTAAAAGTAACACGCGCAAATCTGGTGAAAGCCGATATCTGGGCAAAAGTTATCTGGGGCGATATTGGGGATCCCGAAAAGTTACAGGCTGATATAAAAGAGAATTACGATATTGTACTTAGTGATCTTTTAAACGTTCGTACCTTCTTAGACCATAACAGACCCTGGGTAGCACCAACTACAGTAAATTCTTCAAGAATAAGCACGTCTACCGGAGCTTTTGCACATCACGGTGAACGATTATCGAATAGCGTTGTAGAGCAAAATTTAAAGCTTCATTTTCAGAAGTGGGTACCTTATATTAAAAAATTTGGTTTGTTGGTCATTGAATTACATACTGTTCCACCCCACATTGTAGCAAAAAACATTGGCAAAACCGCTGCCACTGCTTATGATGCAACTCATGGTTTTTCAGATCAATATATTGTAGAGTTGGAAGTTTTCTTAAAAGTAATAAATGAGCTGAACCTCGAAACGGATCCACAGCACTTTTCGAAATTTCCGAATAATGAACTCGCAACAGTTAGTATAAATTATTTAAGAGGGAAATCCTCTGTTTTATTAAATATTTGATATGGCAACAATTAGTCCTTTTCATTTGGCAATTCCGGTAGATGATATTGAAAAGTCTCGTATCTTCTATCGAGATGTATTAGGTTGTAAAGAAGGCCGCAGCAGCGATCACTGGGTAGATTTCGATCTTTTTGGTCACCAATTAGTTATTCATTACAGAGAAAGTACTGGCACTAAGACAGAAGTTACAAATCCGGTAGATGGCCATAATGTACCCATTCCACACTTTGGCGTAATTTTAGACATGGAAACATTCACAAAATTTTCAGAATCCTTGCGGGAAAAAAAGATTATATTTAGTATCGAACCATATATTCGTTTTGAAGGCGAAACCGGAGAACAGGCAACTATGTTTTTTAAGGATCCTTCAGGAAACGCTTTGGAGTTCAAAGGATTTAAAAACTTAGATCAACTATTCGCGAAGTAAATCAACTATGCAAAACATAGCACCAAAAGTTATCAGGCAATTATTTGTTCTACTATCGATCGTGTTTATCGGTATTCTCATATTTAGCGGGAGTGCTTGGTGCAATAACAATCTATGTCTTAATGCGGAAATGGATGACTGCTTTGGTTCGCAAAGGTTGGAAAGTTGATTTGGCGGCGGGGTTCTTAATGCTTGTATCTTTCGTTGGAATTCTTATCCCCATTTCGGGTATCGTCATTATGTTAACTAATAAGATTGGTAACGCGGTAAACAATTCAGAAAGAGTGATAAAAGCGTTTAAAACTCAGCTTTCCGAAATTGAGGACAAAACAGGATACGACCTTAGTTCACAAATTGATGTTTCTGCGATTTCTTCCTGGATTTCAGATAATTTGCAAAATTTTGCGGGGAGTACTTTTAATGTGATCATCGCCATAGGTATAATGTATTTCATGCTCTATTATATGCTTACCAATAGAAATGAATTAAAAGAATCTATGTACGAATATATCCCGATCGATTCAAGTAATTTAAAGACCATAGGGAAGGAAATACAAACAATGGTTCGTTCGAACGCATTGGGAATCCCCATGGTCGCAATAGCGCAGGGAATTATTGCTTTAATAGGATTTTTTATTTTTGGTATAGAAGATCCTATGTTTTGGTTTGTAATTGTTACGATTGGATCGATGATTCCCTTTGTAGGTACTCTGGTTGGAATACTACCGGTTTTCTTACTCACATTATCAACAGGAAATACCTTCCAGGCCTGGGGTATTTTAATTTATGGGTTCGTGATTGTTGGTTCCACCGATAATATTATTAGGCTCTACCTTCTTAAAAAACTGGATAATGTACATCCCCTGATAACTCTTATTGGTGTGATCGTTGGTGTCCCCCTTTTCGGATTTATAGGTTTAATATTTGGTCCGTTGCTTATAAGCCTCTTCCTAATTCTCGTAAAAATTTATAGAGTTGAATACGGAAAAACTACTGCAAGAGATAAGGAGCATCTATAGGGCGGTTTTCACATAACTTTAGGTATTTCTGAATTTTTTATAACAAATTTTTAGAATTGTGTTTGTGTCGATAGCACTATCTTTATTTAATAAAATTATAAGTATATGCTTTTCAGAAAAAAGAAAAAAGAATCTGATTCAACCAACATAATCGATGAATCTTATCTTGAAGGTGAAATAACTAAAGTTGAAGATGGTGATGTTGAAATTTTAATGGAGAATAACGAGGCTATAACTAAAAAACTTAGCGGTTCAAACTCACTTAGTAAGTATCTCGAGATCGGAAAGATTATGATGGCAATGGTTAAAGACCTCAAAAGGGGTGCATATTCAAATATACCTTGGTTTACTGTAGCCACAATTGTAATGGCATTATTGTATGTATTAAATCCAATGGATATTATTCCGGATTTTATTCCAGGCTTAGGCTATATAGATGATGTTGCTGTACTTTCTATCGGAATTGGTTGGATTGAAAGTGATATCCATAGATATCTGGATTGGAAAGTCGATCAGGGAGAAGGTATTTAATTACCCTTTCTCTGTTCTCTAGCCAATAAGGTGTTTTTAAGTAACATAGCAATAGTCATAGGACCAACCCCACCTGGAACAGGTGTTATAAAAGATGCCTTTTGACTCACATTCTCAAAATCCACATCCCCGGTAATTATATACCCTTTGGGATGATTCTCGTCGGGAACTCTGGTAATACCTACGTCAATAACGACCGCATCATCTTTAACCATTTCCGCTTTAAGAAAATTCGGCACTCCTAAAGCCGAAATTATAATATCGGCCTGCGAAGTAATTTGAGTGATATTTTTTGTATTACTATGTGTTAGGGTAACGGTGCTATTTCCCGGCCATCCTTTCCGACTCATCAATATACTCATTGGGCGACCTACTATATGGCTGCGTCCGATTACAACAGTATGTTTTCCTTTGGTATCGACTTTATAGCGTTCAAGAAGTTCCAAAATTCCGAAAGGAGTCGCAGGAATGAATGTGCTCATATCTAAGGCCATTTTTCCAAAATTTTCGGGATGAAAACCATCTACATCCTTGCTTGGATCTACTGCCAATAATACTTTTTGCGTATTTATCTGTGGTGGGAGTGGCAATTGAATGATAAAACCATCTATATCGTCATTTTTATTAAGCTCGTCTATTTTATGAAGCAATTCCACTTCACTAGTAGTATGTGGTAATCTCACCATAGTGGATTCAAAACCTACACGTTCACAAGAACGGACTTTACTTCCAACATACGTTAAACTTGCGCCATCATCACCAACTAACACAGCAGCCAGATGCGGAACTTTCTCACCAGCATCTTTCATTTTCTGAACTTCAGCGGCGATCTCGTTTTTTATATCGTTACTTATTTTTTTTCCGTCGAGTATGGTCATTTTGTGTGTATTCAGCGTTCAACTTATTAAATCTATTCCTTTGCCATTATTTCTATCACAGACTTTTACATCATTCGATCCGGATCGAACCTTCTGCCTAGTCTATGGCTTGAACTTATTGATAGTGATTAATGGAATTTTTGAAGTCTTTAACTCAAAATCCTGACTTCCGAATTTATAACTACTTCATTTTACCCATCATCTGCATCATCTTACGACCACCGCCACCTTGCATCATCTTCATCATTTTACTCATTTGGTCGAACTGCTTAAGAAGTTGATTTATTTGTTGCACTGAGGTTCCACTACCCTTTGCAATACGTCTTTTTCTACTCGCATCTATCGATGAAGGGACAGATCTTTCCCCCGGAGTCATTGAATGAATAATGGCTTCAATATGCTTGAAAGCATCATCGTCTATATCTACATCTTTCATAGCTTTTCCGGCGCCTGGTATCATTCCAACCAAATCCTTCATGCTCCCCATTTTTTTAACCTGCTGAATTTGTTTCAGAAAATCATCAAATCCGAATTGATTCTTAGCGATCTTCTTCTGAAGTTTCCTAGCTTCCTCCTCATCAAACTGCTCTTGAGCTCTTTCCACCAATGAAACAACGTCTCCCATCCCGAGAATACGATCTGCCATACGATTTGGATAAAACACGTCTATAGCATCCATTTTCTCCCCGGTACCTATAAACTTTATAGGCTTATCTACTACACTTTTAATTGAAATCGCGGCTCCACCGCGTGTATCACCATCTAATTTTGTAAGTACAACCCCGTCAAAATTTAGAATATCGTTAAATGCTTTTGCAGTATTTACTGCATCCTGTCCGGTCATAGCATCCACCACAAAGAGTGTTTCTTCAGGATTAATGGCTTTATGAACGTTTGATATTTCAGTCATCATAGCCTCATCAACTGCTAATCGACCCGCGGTATCAATAATTACTACATTATGGCCGTGTTGTTTAGCATATGCAATTGCATTTTTAGATATCTCTACCGGATTTTTATTTTCAGGTTCGCTATATACTTCAACACCTACCTGATCTCCAACTACATGTAATTGATTGATTGCTGCAGGACGATAAATGTCACAGGCAACTAGCAAAGGGTTCTTAGATTTTTTAGTTTTTAGGTAATTTGCCAGCTTCCCGGAAAAAGTAGTTTTACCACTACCCTGTAAACCCGACATCAAAATTACACTTGGGGAACCTTGAAGATTAATTCCGGCCGCATCGCCACCCATTAATTGCGTGAGTTCGTCTTTAACGAGTTTTACCATTAACTGGCCCGGTTGCAACGTTGTAAGAACATTCTGACCTAATGCCTTAACTTTAACTGTATTGGTGAACTCTTTTGCTATTTTAAAGTTTACATCGGCGTCTAATAAAGCGCGTCTAACCTCCTTAAGAGTTTCGGCAACATTTACTTCAGTAATACTACCATGACCTTTTAGTACATGTAATGCTTTATCTAACTTTTCACTTAAATTATCGAACATAAAGTAGCTATGATTTTGAAAACGCAAAGATACTAATTGAAGAGGTAGTTACAAAGTTGGGAGAAGGGAAAGATTTCTGTCACTTTACTGTTAAATAAATACGCAATTTTCAACAAACTTAAAAGTTTACGTATCTTTAATAGGAAAATTACCATGTAATTTTATTGTTGAAGGAAATATGTAGAGGATAAAATTAACTATGGACTACATGCATCACCGGCTTCTTGAGGGTGACTATAAAAATTGGAGGGCATCAATCCCTCGAAATAATACTATTATCAACAACCACAATATTTATTCAACAAACTAAACATGCACTTATGAAAACTTTAAAACTTACATTGCTGCTTGCCGGACTCTTGACTCTTGCACCAAGTGTTCTTATAGCTCAAGATTCAACAGATTCACAAGCATATTGGGTTCATGAAGACCCAGTTTATCCAGCAAAGGTTTCTGATTATGAAGAATACTGTTTTACTTTAGCAAATAACTGCCGAAAATTCAATGTGCAAAAAACCAGTTGGATTACGGTTTCTACTGATGATCTTCGCTATTTTCATCTAACTCCAATAGATAAAATGGCAGATTTAGACCAAAGTCGATTCTCAGTATTACAGGATAAAATGGGCACAAAGGAATTTGACCAGTTATTCGAAAATTTTGATAGTTGCTACGACACACATAGCGATTATATTATTCACTTAGATAAAGATCTATCTTATATGCCAAATGGCGTTGAAGTTGTTCAAGATGGACTAGAATTTAGAAAATTAGAATTTTGGTACACTACTCCACAAAATTTTCAGAAAGTATTGAAGCTTGCTAGAGATTTCAAAGCATTATATGCCGCTAAGAATTCCAAGGAATATTATAGAGTATATCGAAGTGGTTTTGGTGCAGCAGGACAATTCATTCTTGTCGCAATTTCTGCCGAGAGTGCCGAAGATTACGAACGTATCAGAAAGGCAAACAAGGAATTACTTGGTGAAGCCAGGACTCCTATATATAATGAACTTCTAGAGTCAATTATTAAAGTGGAAACCTTAAATGGCTATATGCGTAACGATCTTTCATACCAAAAAAACAGTCAATAGACTATCTTCTACCTCTTCTCTTAAACCCTTGACTATTCTTGGGTTTTTGAGAAGAATTTCTATTACTTCGACCTCGTTGATTTTGTGCTTTATTTTCAGCCTTTTGATCCAGTACTTCTTTCAAGGTCTCAGTAACCTCAAAACCCGGTAATACTTGACTTTCTAAGCGTTCACCAAGTAATTTTTCAATCGCTCGCACATATTCATTTTCGTCAACGCTCACTATTGAAATCGCTTCTCCAGTTGCTCCGGCCCTACCGGTACGACCAATTCTATGCACATAATCTTCCGGAATATTAGGAAGCTCGTAATTTATTACATGCGGTAGCAATGGTATATCCAATCCACGTGCTGCAATATCCGTGGCCACTAAAACATTTACTTTTCCACTTTTAAATCCGGCAAGGGCTTTCGTTCTTGCACCCTGACTTTTATTTCCATGGATAGCAGATGAAGTGATTCCTGCCTTTTCTAATTTCTGACTTAAACGATTGGCACCATGCTTAGTTCGAGTGAATATTAGCACCTGATCCCAATTACCTTCCGAAATTAATTTAATGACCAAATCAGTCTTTTTTCCTTTATCAGTTCTGTATACAATCTGATCAATTTTATCAACAGTTGTATTTTCGGGTGTCGCTTCAACTAACACCGGATGGTGTAAAAATGATCCTGCTAATTGTTTAATTTCTTTTGAGAACGTGGCTGAAAACAGTAAGTTTTGTCTACGAGTAGGCATTAAAGCAAGTATCTTTTTAATATCTCGCAGAAATCCCATATCTAACATTCTGTCGGCTTCATCTAAAACTAAAATTTCTACCTTCGATAAGGATACAGCATTTTGATTATGCAAGTCGAGTAATCGTCCGGGGGTTGCCACTAAAATATCGACTCCTTGTCTTAATGTACGTATTTGAGGTTTAGCATTTACTCCACCAAAGACCACAGTGGATCGCAGATCAGTAAATTCACTGTAATCCTTAAAATCCTGAAGAACCTGTGCAGCCAATTCCCGGGTAGGGGTTAGCACTAAGGTGCGAACAGGACGTTGTCTCAGTACAGGCGAATTTGATAGTATTTGTAATATTGGCAATGCAAATCCGGCAGTTTTGCCGGTTCCTGTCTGTGCCGAAGCCAGCACATCTTTTCTTTCTAATATTTTAGGTATTGCTTTTTCTTGAATTGGAGAGGGAGCAGTGTATCCTTTTTTGCTAACAGCTTTTAACAAGGCATCAGACAGCCCTAGGGATTTAAATGACATATATGTTGTTTCAGAAACAACAATTTATAAGTAGGTGTTATTTCTTATGAACTGCAAAGGTACATTTATTTATTCAGGCAGCATCCCCAAATCTTTTCGCCATTATTTATTGAACCGTCACGGGCGAAATTATAACCGGACACAGCATTAAATGTATTGTTTCTTCGAAGCTGTTTTCCTGAAATAGTTTTAAACTTTACCTATCTTTAAATTCTGAAAATAAATCCCTTCAGTAGTAACTATGAACATCTCTCAAATTTTTAAAAATAATGCAAAATGGGTAGCAGAAAAACTAAGTAACAATCCTGATTATTTTAAAGAGCTTTCTGAAGGACAAACTCCGGAAGTACTATATATTGGTTGTAGCGATAGCAGGATAACCGCCGAGGAATTAATGGGAGCGCAACCGGGTGAAGCTTTTATTCACAGAAATATTGCCAATTTAGTGTCTAATCTGGATTTAAGTGCAATGTCTGTTATAAACTACGCGGTATCTGTTTTAAAGGTAAAACATATCATTATTTGCGGGCATTATGGTTGTGGAGGTGTAAAAGCTGCCATGGAATCGAAAGATCTCGGTATCCTCAACCCTTGGCTGCGTAATATTAGGGATGTATATCGCATACATAATGAAGAACTAAACAGTATCGCGGATGAGGACTTAAAATATAAACGTTTAGTAGAACTTAATGTTCAAGAACAATGTGTGAACGTTATTAAAACATCCGACGTTCAAATTGCGAATCGAGAACGCGGACTTACTGTTCATGGTTGGGTTTTGGACATGAATTCGGGAAAACTTATTGATCTTAATATCAACTTTGAAGAGATTTTAAAAAATATTAAGGAAATATATCATTTAGATTAACAAAAAAACCGCCAATGTCTGGCGGTTTTTTTAATTGATTTATCTGTCTTGATGTAAAAATACTCCTTAAGTAGACCTGAGAATACAACTTTAAAGTTATTTT
>CBDUGY010000053.1:0-19358 GCA_965367015.1 uncultured Ulvibacter sp. | reverse complement strand
GGTTACGAAGTGTGATATTTCCGGTAGTTCTTCTCATCGCATTGTTAAAGGTAATATCTCCTCCTGCCAATACTTTAACCCCAAACCCTTGTCCGGTGGAAATAATTCCATTCGGAGTCGTTGCCGGATCAGAACCTGATGCGGCCGTTCCTCCTGTTAAGTTAAAGATTGAAATATCTTCCATGGTATAATCCAGTCCGTAAGGTCCCGGAGTTCCACTACTCGGACTCGTAACATGTTCCCAGAAATACACTGCGTCAACATTAGTATTCCCGTTAATAAAATCGGTTGCTGAGATAGCCGAAGCGTAAGGATTGGCGACAAAATTTGGACTTGCATTCTGATTACCGTTGTAACCAGCCATGTAGGTCACTATCCCATTATTCAAGGTACCCGTATTAAAGTTTAGATTTAATGGTGATGCCGGTCCTGATAAACTGCGCATGACCAAATACCCTTCACCCGGAGTAATAGCTCCGTTATACACAGGCCAATCGTCTCCTTCTTCATCTACCCAAACTCCTGCACCGTTTGATGCGGCAGTTACTGCAGCATTTGGTGTGAAGCTTCCCGTTAGATGATTTCTAACTCGGAGTGCGGAGGTAAATACATCTGCTCTGCTTTCCGCAGACATCGGACTTCCCATTAACATAAAGTCGCGACCGTCTAATGCCGGAGTATCGACAAAGACATTGATTGTACCATTGTTAGTTACGGTTGCATCATCATCTGTTTGAACAACATTACCCGTATGGAATACATTCAAAGTTCCATTTACAGTGATTTCGTTTGCAACAGATAAAAAGTCATTTTGATTTACTATTAAAGTTCTTCCTGCATTTACAGTAAGTGTACAAGCATTTAAATCGCCGTTTACTGCGGTGTTATAATTACCATCAATTACTACATTATCAGTACTACCAGGGGCTCCTGCGGGACTCCAATTAGTTCCATTCCATGTTTTTGTAACACCAGGACAAGCGATATAATATGATCCACCAGTTACAATAATCGAAAAATCTTGTGGAGATACCAATGTTCCTTTATGTGTTACGGTAAGCGTGTAAATTCCAGAAGCTCCGGAAATGTCAATTCTTTCATATGGATCCACAGTATTATCACCAGTACTATTTGAATCTACTCCCGTTAGTCTCCAAGGCAATGATGTAGTAGTATCCTGTGTTAAGGTAACATCCAGATCATTGACTAATGCGGCGGTGCTGCTGTTTGTTCCGAAATTACGTATTCCCGCTGGGTCTGTCCATGAGATTGAAACTAATAAAGGATCAACACCATTAGATTCTATTTCCAAGGAATACGTTTCTCCATTAGACAAACTATTTTCTTCAATAATTGCCAGACTTGTATCATCATCTGAAATAGCCTCGGCTGCCGCTTTTGAATTCATAAGTCCCCAACCGGTTTGTGTATCCGGACCAACGGATGCAACATCATCTGCTGTGTGTAAGGCCAAACCTTTTAAGGTAGCAGATCGCATAAACACACCGTTTATATTATTGTAATGCTCTTGAAGCAAAAGTAAGCTTCCTGTAACATTTGGTGAAGCCATAGAGGTTCCTGTTAATGCAATATAAGCAGTATCTGACGTTTCCCCGGTAGAAGCCAAATCAGTACCATTACCCATAATATCGGGCTTAATTCTTAGATCGTCGGTTGGTCCCTCACTACTTCCGGGATTACGAACGACTGAATTTAAGCTACCATCGGGATTGATTACCGCGTCTTCGCCGTTTGCCACGACCATATTATTCTTTGCTGTTGCATGCCCTGATAATTTATCATAGGCAGCATTACCGTTAAGAGGTATACCATTAGATGCGTCGTCTTGACCATCATTTCCTGCTGCCACAACCATGAGATAGTATGGTGCGTTATACATTATATTATCCCAATCTACGGCATCCTGACCATATTGTCCGAACCAACTATCGGGAATGGAACTTGCACCATAGCCGTAGGAATGATTAGACAATAGCATGTCATAGCCACCATTAAAGGTACCAGAACCACTTCCATCACCTGCTTGAGATGCAGCTTCAGCCACATCATCATTCCACATATATCCGCGCACCTGTGATTGCCATGCCATACCTTTGGACGTACCATATGGAAGATTAAAAGTTGCTATTCCTTCAGCACAAACCGTACCCGTAACGTGAGCGGCATGAAAATTCAACTGCGTACCTCCTTCAGGACCCGTATCCATAAGTGTAACTCTGTTAGTTCCGCCCGGACCATCAAAGTCGTTGTGTGTCACTCTTGCGTGACCACCATCCCATACATGAGCGATGAGACCGTTTCCATTAAGATTTAGTGACATTCCACCACCTGTATTTAGAAAATCGGTTCGTGTAGACTCTGCAGCGGCTGAATTAAAAGTACGGTAATAAATTGGGGTACCATCTTCAGCAATTCTTTGTAATTCTGCAAATCCTCCATCGTCTAATTCTTTAGTCAATGGTATATTATTTATAATGGCATAAGCCTCCGCTTCCAGTTTTCGTTGAATATTTCTGGCTTCAAATTCTTTCTGAAGTTTGTCTAAGTTTTCACGACGTTGCTCAAAATCTGGTCGTTGTGAATTGTTACCATTATTCTGTGCGTTAACTGAAATTGAGAATGCAAAAAGAAGCGTAAGTGTAAAAAAGGTTTTAAAAAAAGAAGTCTTCATCTCCTGGGGGTTTTTAGGTACATACACTCATTTTAAAATGTATATAAGAAATTAATTATTTTCAAAAATAGCATTTTATCGGTAAAAAACAACACTTTAGCGAATTTACTGTTAATAATTCCTTAAAAAAATGGGTTTGAAGGTGTTATAAATTGATTAAACATATTTATGTTTTCATTAAACATGCTAATATTCAACTAATTAAGGAAATTGATTTTATCTTTTGAAACTATGAAAAGTTTTAAATTTTGTCTTTTAATTTCCAGAGATCGCCAATACCAAACGCCCGTTTCAAATAAATTTAATTGATCTTTTTTATTTTTGGGGTTAAATTTTAAAGTAAGAAAGTAGTCCGGTGTTTAGCCAAAAAAAAACCGCTTAGAGAATTCTAAGCGGTTTTTATTTTAATTATGTAAGCTATATTATTATCCTCCGAAGTCGTCGAATCTAATATTTTCATCAGGGATTCCGAAATCTTCTCCCATTTTTTGAACAGCTTGATTCATTAATGGCGGTCCGCAGAAATACAATTCTATGTCTTCTGGAGATTCATGATGATTCAAGTAATTATCAATCACAACTTGGTGAATAAATCCTACGAAACCATCCCCGGGAGCATCTATGTTCTCTTTAACCTTCCAATTATCTTCTTCCATCGGCTCTGATAGTGCCAAATAAAATTTGAAATTCGGGAATTCGTTTTCTAATTGTTGAAAGTGATCTAAGTAGAATAACTCTCTTTTCGATCTTCCTCCATACCAATAGGTAACTTTACGTCCTGTCTTCAACGTTTTAAACAAGTGATATAGATGTGAACGCATTGGAGCCATACCAGCACCACCACCAACGTATAGCATTTCAGATTCTGACGGATTGATAAAAAATTCGCCGTAAGGTCCTGAAATAACAACCTTATCCCCTTTCTTTCTATCAAAAATATATGAAGACGCGATCCCCGGATTTACATTCATCCATTGATTCTTAGCTCTGTCCCAAGGTGGGGTAGCGATACGAACGTTTAACATTATCTCGCGTCCTTCAGCAGGATAAGAGGCCATTGAATAAGCACGCTCAACAGTTTCATTATTCTTCATCACCAATGGCCATAAACCAAATTTATCCCATTCGGCTTGAAACTTATCGGGAGTATCATGCTCTTCAGGGTGGGCTGTGATATCCATATTTTCAAATTTCACTTCGCATGGTGGAATTTCAATTTGTATATAGCCGCCAGCTTTGTAATTCATATCTTCCGGAATCTCAACTACAAATTCCTTTATAAAGGAAGCAACATTATAATTACGAACTACCGTTGCATCCCATTTTTTTATTCCGAAGACTTCTTCAGGGATATGAATATTCATATCCTGTTTAACTTTCACCTGGCAAGATAAGCGCGCACCTTCTTTTAATTCTTTTCTACTAAAGTGGGGCGTTTCGGTAGGCAATGCTTCACCTCCACCTTCTAAGACGTGACATTCGCACTGAATACAAGTTCCACCTCCTCCGCACGCAGATGGTAAGAATATTTTGTTGTTTCCCAAAGTTGAAAGTAGGGTACCACCCGATTCAACCTCGATTACCTTTTCATCATTGATCGTAATTTTTACGGGACCTGATGGAGATAATTTCTGTTTAGTAAAAAGTAAAAGTGCCACTAAAAGCAAGGTTAGTACCAAAAAGGCAACAACTGTCGCAATAATAACTCCTAATGTGCTTGCCGCTAAAAACATATTAATTCTGTGTTGTTTCTGAAACTAAAATTGTTTCAGAAGATTCTAGACTTTCTTTTTCAATTTGTTCAACCTGCATTCCAATATTACTTGCCTTAGTATCTAATGATGGGGTCTCTTCGTCTCCACCGGTTAGCATTCCACCAAAACTCATAAAACCAATCGCCATAAGACCAGTGATGATAAATGTGATTCCAAGACCTCTTAAAGGTGCCGGTACATTGCTATATCTAATTTTTTCGCGGATAGCAGCAATTGCAACAATCGCTAAGAACCATCCAATTCCTGAGCTAAATCCGTAGTTTAAGGCTAATCCCAGGGTTGCAATATCACGAGATTGCATAAAGAGTGATCCACCTAAAATGGCACAATTCACTGCTATTAATGGAAGAAAAATACCAAGTGAGTTATATAACGAAGGTGAAAATTTCTCTACAATTATTTCAACTAATTGCACCATAGTAGCAATGGTAGCTATAAATAAAATGAATGACAGAAAGCTTAGGTCGTATTCGGCATATTCTTCACCTAACCACGATAAAGCCCCTTCACGTAATATATATTGATCTAATAACCAGTTTAACGGTACTGTCACAGTAAGTACAAAGATAACCGCAGCCCCAAGTCCTACAGCAGTACTTACTTTTTTGGAAACGGCAAGGTAAGAACACATTCCAAGGAAATATGCAAAAACCATGTTATCTACAAAAACCGATTTAAAAAATAACTCTATATGTTCCATAATTCAGTATATAGTATTCAATGTTTAGTCTGTAGTGTTAAGCTTTTGTAACTTTATCACCGCTAACTAATTTTAGTTTTCTTCAATTAATTCAGAATTTCGGCTGCGTTGTACCCAAATGATCAATCCCACTACTATAAGTGCCATTGGTGGTAATACCATAAAACCGTTGTTTTCATAACCTAAGGCATAAAGACCTGATTTCTCCACAGGATCACCCAATACTTTAAATCCGAATAAAGTTCCCGATCCCAAAAGTTCTCTGAAAAAACCAACAATGATGAGAATCAAACCATAACCTGCCGCGTTTCCTATTCCGTCGAGAAAAGATCGCCACGGACCGTTAGCCAACGCAAAGGCTTCAAATCGACCCATAATTATACAGTTGGTAATTATTAAACCAATAAATACCGAAAGTTCTTTACTTAGTTCGTACGCAAATGCTTTCAAAACCTGATCCACAATAATCACGAGTGTTGCCACGACGATCAACTGTACGATAATTCGAATTTTTGAAGGAATAATATTTCGCATTAGTGAAATCACCACATTCCCTACACCCAGCACAAAAACTACTGAGATCGCCATTACGATTGAAGGTTTTAATTGTGCAGTAATAGCCAATGCCGAACAGATTCCCAATACCTGTATTGTTATTGGGTTATTGTCTGCTAGCGGATCTAAGATTAATTTACTGTCTTTTTTTGATAGTAATCCCATAGCTTATTGGTTTAATGTTTTAAAATAAGGCACATACATTCTAATGTCTTTTTTCAGCATAGCTGAAACCCCATCTCCCGTAATTGTGGCGCCGGCAAGGGCATCCACCTCGTTATCTGTAGTATCTGTATTTTTTGGATCGTTATTCCCTTTTGCCACCTTAATACCTTCGAAGACATCTCCGTTTAAGAATTTTTCTCCGGTAAAGTCATCCATAAAATAGCGTTGTTTAATTTCTGCACCTAGTCCCGGGGTCTCTCCTTTGTGATCAAAATAAACACCTTGAATGGTCATTGATTTATCGACAGCAACAAATCCCCAGATGGCATCCCAAAGACCTTTTCCTCGAACCGGTATCACATATATTTCTTTTCCCTCTTTCTCACCTATAAATAGAGGTAAACGTCTCTGATAACTCTTATCTTTTGCCTTGGTCTCTTCCTTTTTCAAATCGATTAAAAAAGCGTTGTCATCTTCGGTTACTTTGTCTCCCTGAATAACCAATTGCCTTTTGATGTATTTGTTAAACTCGGCTTCAACTCTATCGGTAGGAATGAAGTTAACGTCATTAGGACCTTCATTCTCATTTACATTCATTGCATACAAAATATTTTGCTGCTTCTCGTACTTCTCGTTAGCCTTCACCAAAGGTTTCAATCCACTTGCAAACCCTGCCAAAAGAGATCCTACCACTAATACCATAATAACGGCAAAGAGGATGGTGTAACTATTTTTATCTGTGTTAATTGCCATAATTAAGCTGTTTTAACTTTTAAACGCTTCGCTCTTCTTTTGATATTCCCCTGTAAGACATAATGATCTATAGTAGGTGCAAATACGTTCATTAATAAGATTGCGAGGAATACTCCTTCGGGATAAGCCGGGTTAAACACTCTGATAAGTATTGAAATAAACCCGATTAAAAATCCGTAGATCCATTTTCCCTTATTCGTTTGTGAAGCAGTTACAGGATCGGTCGCCATATAGACCGCTCCAAAGAGTATACTTCCTATTATAAGGTGTTGCCAAAAGGGTACATTCATCAATCCGTAAAATTTACTCGATTCACCGATCCAACCTGCATCTACAACTCCGTTAAAAATAAGCCCCATGGTAATTGCACCAATAAGTGTACTTACTATAATCCTCCAACTTCCAACTTTGGTGAAAATCAAAAACAAGGCTCCAATTATTATTAGAATTTTGGAAGTCTCACCTACCGAACCGGGAATGAAACCCCAGAACATATCCCAATAATCATAAAGCACTGAACTATTTTGTGCATAGCTTCCTAAGATGGTCTCACCCGATATAGCATCAACGTTAGCACCGGCTGCAATTTCCTTGGTTCTTTCAACCGCGCCATGCACCCAAACCTTATCACCACTCATCCAAGTAGGATAAGCAAAGAATAAAAAGGCACGAATAGTGAGGGCCGGATTCAGAATATTCATTCCTGTTCCACCAAATACTTCTTTTCCGATAACTACCCCGAAAATAACTGCTACAGCTAACATCCACAAGGGTATGTCGATAGGTACAATTAAAGGAACCAACATTCCGGTTACTAAATATCCTTCTTCTACTTCATGACCTTTAATTACTGCGAAAATAAATTCGACAGCAAGACCCACACCGTAAGAAACAATCACCAAAGGAAGTACTGTCCAACATCCCAAGATCAAGTTATCCCAGGTAAAAAAGTTTGCCAATGGGGCAGCACGCAAAGTCTCATCAAGTGCGGCATAATGCTGATATCCCGCATTAAATATCCCAAATATCAAACAAGGTACCAAGGCAAGAATCACGGTATTCATGGTTCGCTTTAAGTCATCTGCAGCACGAACATGACCCCCAGAGTGAGTAGTCTCGTTTGGCAGGTATAAAAATGTATGCAATGCATTGAATGCAGGTGCCATTTTCTTACCTCTGTACTTTTCTTTCAGCTTATGTAATTTTTGTTTCAATCCCAGAGCATTATCCACTTTCTTTATACATTAAATCAAGACCTTTTCGAATGATCTCTTGATGTGGTTGTTTAGACACACAGATAAATTCCGTTAGAGAAAAATCTTCCGGTGCTACTTCATACATACCTAAAGCTTCCATAGCATCGAGATCTTCAACCATACAAGCCTTTAAGACTTGTAACGGATATATGTCCAAGGGAAATACTTCTTCGTAATTTCCTGTTACCACAAAGGCTCTGTGTTCCCCGTTAGTATTAGTATCTAATTCATATTTTTTATTCGGAAACAACCACGAAAAAGTGAGTGCTCTGGAAACAGATACTTTGTTAAACACAGGCTTAGTCCATCCAAACAGCTCATAGTCATCTCCTTCAGGGATCACTGTCACTGTGTTATTGTAATAACCCAAATGTCCTTTTGGATTTGTTTTAGTTCCTGTTAAAACATCCCCATTAATCACTCTAATATTGTCTTCATCTAAGCCAGAATCATATAAGAATGTGGAAACTTCCGCGCCAATAGTTGTGCGATAATATTTAGGCGCCTTTACTGATGAACCCGCTAATGCTATAATTCGTTCAGCATTAAATTTTCCTGTCAACAAAAGTTCTCCCATAATCACCAAGTCCTGTGCGGCAACAGTCCAAACTGTCTCTCCCTTATTCACAGGATCGATCTTTGCGATCTGAGTACCAACATTTCCGGCAGGATGTGGGCCAGATATAGTATATAAACTAACGTCACGTAAACCTTTTAAGGGTGAAGTTCCGTGTTTATCTACAGAAACGTAAACCAAGCCATCAGTCAATTTGCTCAAAGCCGTAACTGCAGCTTGCATCTCTGCTTCCTTTTTAGCTAAAGTAAAATCGAAATCGGCGGCTAAAGGCGCACTATTATAGGCTGAAATGAATATAGCTTTAGGAGTGATTTCTGGATTTGCGATTACATCGTAAGGTCGCTGCTTTATAAAAGGCCAACAACCTGAAGCAAGCAGATGCTCTTTAATTTCTTCTGGCTTCATGGAATCGGGATTTACAATTCCAAAATCCGTGTAGGTGTCTTTGGCATCTCCTTCAATTACAATCTCCATTATAACACGCTTTGCACCTCTTTCTATTTTAGTAAGGGTACCGCTCACCGGAGAAACGAATTTAATCGCTTCATTATTTTTTGAATAAAAAATAGTTTCCCCTGCTTGAACTTTAGCGCCTTCTTTAACTACCATTTTTGGTGTAATTAAATGAAAGTCGGCGGGTCGAATAGCGAAGGTTCTGGATCGCGGAGCGTTGGAAAGAGTTTTGTCTGCTTCGCCTTTTAAGCGAACTGTAAGACCTTTTTTAATCTTAATGTCTTTAGACATAGGATAATTTTATTAGATTCTCTTTGATAACCTATCTCGAATGCTATCGAGATTAGGGTGTGCAAATTTATAAATTTAATATAGCATCACATAATAAATATTTATAATTTTCATGTTATTATAAATAAGGGATTTCTAACATAATTTTAAGGCATAAAATTTGTTTATATTTAGCCACACAAAACACCTTTTATGCTTAAGAAATTTTTTTGCTTTGCATTTTTCATTCTCAGTATATTTTCGACTATAGCGCAAGTTGAAGAAACAACCGAACCATATTATATTCGAACTATACAATTTAGAGGCAGTTCTGCTCAAAGCGAATTACCTATAATTAAATTAGGAGAGAGAGTACAATTGTCTTTTGATGATGTAAAGGGAAACGAAGCCGATTATTATTACAAAATTACACATCACAATTTCGATTGGACTCCTAGTGACTTGTCGAAAGGTGAGTACCTTGATGGTTTCGATGATGTTAGAATTGAAACATATCAAAATTCTTTTAATACGCTTCAACTGTATTCAAATTATACCGTCTCTATTCCAAATCGGGAAACTAGAGGTTTACTTAAGAGTGGAAATTATCTTTTGAGTATTTATGATGATAACAACGACCTTGTATTTTCCAGAAAGTTTATGGTAGTAGAACAAATTGCCGGTGTAGGTGTTGAGATAAAACGATCTCGGGATATAAAACACATTCATACAAAACAGGTAGTGCAATTTACCGTGAATTCACAGTCACTCCTTCTCATAAATCCGAAACAAACGGTAAAAACTCTTGTACTTCAGAACAGCAATTTAAAAAATGCAATTACCAACTTGGTACCACAATATACTATAGGTAGCGAATTGATTTATCGTTACGATCAGGAAGCGGCCTTTTGGGGCGGTAATGAATTTTTGGCATTCGATAATAAAGACGAGCGTTCTGCGACTAATGGAGTGCGACGTGTGGAGGTATCAGACGTTTACGAAAATATATTATATTCTGATATTTCGAGAGCTGATCGACCATACACTTACAATCCTGATATCAATGGTAATTTTGTTGTACGAAAATTGAATGTCCAAAATCAAAATATCGAAGCCGAGTACGTTAGAATGCATTTCAATTTAATGTACTATGAGGATATTGATAATAAGGAATTACACTTATACGGGAATTTCAATAATTGGACTATTGATGAAACTACTTATATGAAGTATGATAAACAAACAGATAGTTATAGAAACGAACGACTTTTCAAGCAAGGTTTTTACAACTATAAATACGTTTTAGTAGATCGTGATGGAAGTATAGACGAAGGGGCTGTAAGCGGTAACTTTTGGCAAACCGAAAATGATTATACCGTTTTAGTTTACTTTAGAGATCTTGGGGCCCGGTTCGATAGAATTATTGGAATGGGTACTGCAAATTCCATAAACATCAATAATAATTGATCCCCATTTTGTAAGTTATCTACAGAATATCCCTCATACTGAAAAATTAGACATGGAAAAAGATCTTGCTCTTTTTAATAGACTTGCTTTATTACTACTGAAGAATGAAGAAGAAGAACCTGCCATAAACCCGATCTCACCGGATGCTTTATACAAAACACTCAATATCGCCTTGGAAGATGCTCCGGCTTCCGAAACTTTTTTGGAAGAAACCTTAGAAAAACTTATTCTCAATACCCCACGGACTGCCACACGGTCGTTTTTTAATCAACTTTATGGTGGTCGAAATTCGAAAGCGACTTTAGGAGACCTTTTAGCAGTGATGTTAAATAACAGTATGTACACTTATAAAGTCGCAGGGCCACAAGTAGGTATTGAAAAGGAAGTCCTTCATAATATTTGCAATCTTATCGGGTATGCTCAAGACAGCGATGGTACTTTTGCACCCGGGGGTTCCATGAGTAATTTTATGGCGATGATTATGGCTCGCGATGCGCATAGTTCTTCCATAAAAAATTCAGGGGTAACGCAAAAATTAACACTGTATACCTCCACCGAGTCTCATTATTCCATTCCAAAGAATGCTGCATTTATGGGTGTTGGAAGGGATCAAGTGCGATATATAGAGACGAACGAAAGAGGGGAAATGATTGCACAAGAACTAGAAGCACAAATTAAACGGGATATATCAGATGGCTTCCATCCCTTTTTTGTGAATGTAACTGCTGGTACAACTGTATTAGGATCCTTTGATGCCATCGGTCCCCTTTCAGAAATAAGTAAAAAATACCACCTTTGGTTACATGTGGACGGAGCGTACTGTGGTGGGGTTATTTTCAGTAAAAAATACAAACATTTAGTGAAAGGAATAGAGAATTCAGATTCCTTTAGTGTGAACGCCCATAAAATGCTCGGAACACCATTAACTTGCAGTATCATTGTTACCCAGCATAAAAAACACTTATACGATTCGTTTTCAAATGATGCCTCTTATTTGTATCAAACCGACGGGGACGATTATAATTTAGGTAAAACTTCTATACAGTGCGGAAGACGCAACGACGCCCTAAAATTTTGGACCTTATGGAAATCGCTCGGCACCAGTGGTCTGGAAAAATTAATCGACCATCAATTTCAGCTCGCCAATGTTGCGCGAACTTATATAAGAAGTAAGGAAGATTATACCCTTTACAGCTTTGATGACTCAATTTCGGTTTGTTTCAATTATAAAAATGTTCCGGCGCAACTACTATGCTCCGAACTATATGAACAGGGAAAGTTAATGGTAAGTTTTGGCACTTTCAACAACATTCAATTTGTACGTTTAGTAACTATCAATTCTTCCAATACCGAAAAAGATATTCTCAACTTTTTCTCTACATTAGAAAGCTATGTAGCCTCTCATAGAACCTTTAAACAACCTGAGATTTTTGAATAATCGTATGTAAAAACCTGTTATCTTTACATAGTGAGCAAAAAAACACCAGTAAAGAACAACAGTAGAAAAGCCGCAATCTATCGCGGCGTACAATGTCTTAATTGTGGTCAACCTCTGGATCTTAGTGATAAGTATTGCTCTTATTGCGGCCAATTAAATACCACCAAACAGTTATCGCTTAAAGATTTTTTTAGTGAATTTATTGGAAGTGTGCTAACCTATGATTCGCGTCTTAGATACACTATCAAAGATCTGCTTTTTAAACCCGGAACAATTACACGGAACTATGCGAAGGGACAACGGCTAAAATATGCCAACCCCTTTCGATTCTTTTTAAGTGTATCAATTATTTTCTTCTTAATAAGCAGTTTATTGACTACAATCAACAAAGGGAGCAGCCCGTTTGTCGATATGAAGAATACTTCTGATGATACTGCAGTTGCCGACTCTATCATAACCGCGAATGATGTATTTCGCAATAGTGATTTTAAAAAGGATATTCCCAAAATGTCATTTACCGACAGCACAATGATCCTTGAAAATGATACTATCCCACTTTCTAATGAGAACGACAAGGAGCTAAAATATTTGAATGAATCGGACCTGGATACTCTTAATTGGACAAATAGCATGGTGGAAAGGTTTGTTCTCTATAATAGATTTTATGAACAGACCGAAATTAAGGATGCTGCCACCGCATTAGACAGCTTAAAACATAAAAACACAAGATTTAATAGATGGGTTTATGAGAAAAATAGTGCTATCGACCGTATTAAAGAGAAGCCCTTCGAATTCTTAAATTATATGCTGGGAAAGGTACCTTTCTTCCTTTTCTTTTTTACACCGGTTTTTGCATTGTTCTTTTGGCTTATCTATTCAAAAAAGAAGTTTACTTATATGGAGCATATGATTTTTATCTTTCATATTTTCAGCTTTATCTTTCTTGGCTTGCTCATATGCTTATTGCCGGATCTTTTAATTGGTGCTGATATATTTTCGTCCATACTTGTAGGTATCATAGGTCCTTTCTACCTCTATAAGGCTCTTCGGAATTTTTATAAACAAGGTCGCTTGCTAACACTAATTAAATTTGTATTTTTAAATGTTTTCTTTTTTATTAGTGCAAATGTTGCGGCATTAATATTTTTTGCGATTACAGCAGCAGTTTATTAAAAAATGGTACAGCAGGTTACACAAGGCATAAAAGTATCGGTAGACACAGGATTTGAAGGCACTTTTTATAAACAAAATAAAAAGCAATACGCCTTTTCATATACTATTACAATAGAAAATCAGAGTAAGGATGTCGTGCAACTCACTTCCCGTCACTGGAGAATCAGTGATGCATTAAACGAAGTTGAAATTGTAGAAGGTGACGGAGTTATTGGCGAAAAGCCCGTGATCCAACCCGGTGGTAAGCATATGTATAGTAGCGGATGTTTATTGTTTTCTCCTTTTGGATCTATGCGCGGATACTACAATATGGTTAATTTCTCTAATACCAGGAAATTTAGGGTTGCCATCCCAACGTTTAAGCTGAGTGAACCTTCCGCCATGAATTAAGAAAATCGGTATAGGTATTGACTACTTCGAATTTTATCTTCTTTTCCTTTTGAATAACATGGCAATACCCGCAATGTGAATCGTATGTAAATACGTAAGTTTCGGAAGCATCAAATTTTTCTGAAGCTCTATAAATACCGTCGAAATCTATTTCAGAAATATCGTTATAACGCCTTATACGGAAGTGATCTTTTGGCAGCTTCTCCTCAAGAATTTCAAACCAGGCGTTACTTCCAGTTCCAACAAGTTTTTGTGCTGATGGTGGTAATTTAAATATCTTTTGAGTATCAGAAGATGGCTTCTTTTTATGAAAATAGTTCTTTAAATTCTCTCTTAACGCACTTCCGTCGAATATTCTGATTTTACCATTCAGAATTTCATAAACCTCATTCAATACAGCAGCTTTTTCAACATTTCCAACCGTACTAGGCGTAAATTTTTTATTAAAATTAAGCGCCTTTATTATGCTTTTGTCACTCGTTGCAGTTAAAATAGTGTCGGTTACGAATCGGGAACAATTACTCCCGGTTTTATTAAAAGCACCATATGGAATGCTACCTTGTTGCTGTAGACTAATTATAAAATTATATGCTGTATCAAAATCAATCGCATCGCAAACTGAAGCCAACAATCGTCCTTGTCCATGTGTTTTGAGTGGGTTTCCTTCCAACCAGATTAGCATTTCTGCTATATTCTGCAATTCTCCATTCGAGCGAATTTTCGCTTCAATAGGAAAATGTAATTCAGCATCAGTATTTTCACCGCGAACTCGTCCGTGGCCTTCGGGAGTAACGTACCTGCCGAAATCAAAATAGCGCGCTTTTCCAGTAGCATTCTCAATTAAAACCAAAGCGGCATGCCCGGCTTTTATGTACTCCCGAGTACCTAGCCCTAAAAGCGGCAAAAGTTTACAAACCCACTCGGTACTGACCTTCACAAAGGTATCCGGATATGCACAAACAATTATTTTACCAGTAGCTTTCAAAAATTGATTTCGGTTTTAATTGTTGTTTGTAAATCTTCATAGTACATCTTAGAACTTTCAGATTTGGAAAATTGAGTGATACTTTTGGTTTTTACGAATCCTCGATCCATTACAATATTCGTAGAAGGGTTACCTTTGCCTGCAGTTTTATGAAAATTAAGAATTGATGCTTCAGACGGTCGCAGGTCTGAAAATATAAATTCTGAAAACCACTGCTCTCTTTCCCGTTTAACTTCTTCGGAATACAGCAATGAAGAAGACCAAATATGCGGGGCGAGGGGCTTTTCAGATAAATGAGATTTAGCTCCATCCCAAACTAACTCGTGCAGAATTAGATCATGTCGCCAATTGATCATAATAATTGTAAAAGGTTCAATCCCTGAAAAATCTGTGGTTTCGATGGTTCTGACTGCATTTTCAGCAGTGAGCAGCTGAGTGACAATCACCCCGCGACTCATGCGATATTGCTCCTTTCGCTTATGTGCAGTGAACCCGCCGTTTAAAAGGCAAATAAGACGATTTTGCGAACTTACTCCAAACCACGTTCCTCCTGCTACCTCATCTTTTGGATACATAAGACGAATACCATCCTCGGAATAAATTTTTGGGGGAATTGTGTTTCGGGAAGGTGCTTCATCTCTATTCGAAGTGAGCACGAAATCGTTAAAAGATTTGGGGAAAAAAGTTACTGTACACATTGGTAAATGGTCTGATATTTCTTCGGAAACTTACGAAAAAGTATTCATTTTTGAGAAAACATTAGGAGGAATCTAAAGTATTCTATCCTTGGCAACTGTCTTCTGCAAACTAAAATTTGTACCTTTGCAATTCTTAAAATTTTACAATTAAAAATAGTATTATGGGTAAAGGATTTTTTGAAGTACCAATTGCTGTAAACTCGCCGATAAAAGACTACGCGCCGGGTTCGCCTGAACGGAAAGAAGTTTCAGAAACATATAAAAAAATGTATAATAGCACCGTAGATGTGCCTATGTACATTAATGGAAAGAATGTAAAGACCGGAGATACTGCAACAATGTCACCTCCACACGACCACAAGCATATTTTAGGAACCTATCATAAAGCTGAGAAAAAGCATATTGAAGATGCAATTAAAACAGCCTTGGAAGCACGCAAAAAGTGGTCGCAAATGCCTTGGGAACAACGTGCTGGAATATTTCTGCGAGCTGCTGAATTAATTGACGGACCCTATCGAGCAAAAATAAATGCGGCTACAATGTTGGCACAGTCAAAAACAATATATCAGGCAGAAATTGATGCGGCTTGTGAGTTTATCGACTTCTTAAGATTTAATGTTCAGTTTATGACCGAGATCTACGCCGAACAGCCCGAATCTACATCTGGTGCTTGGAACCGACTTGAATATCGTCCTTTGGAAGGATTCATTTATGCAATTACCCCTTTTAACTTTACGGCAATCGCCGGTAATCTGCCCGCTAGTGCAGCCCTAATGGGGAATGTAGTTGTCTGGAAACCGAGTGATAGCCAGGTATACTCGGCAAAAATAATCCTTGATGTGTTTAAGGAAGCGGGTGTTCCTGCAGGTGTAATTAATATGGTAATGGGTGATCCTGTAATGATTACCGATACTATTCTTGCAAGTCCCGATTTCAGCGGAATTCACTTTACGGGCTCAACCAATGTGTTTAAAAATATCTGGCAAAAGATTGGGGCAAATATTCACAATTACAAGACATACCCTAGAATTGTTGGAGAAACCGGAGGGAAAGACTTCATTGTTGCTCACAAAACATCAGATCCAAAACAGGTTGCTACGGCTATCACTAGAGGTGCTTTCGAATTCCAAGGGCAAAAATGTAGTGCCGCCAGTAGGTGTTATATTTCAAAATCTATTTGGGAAAAAGTAAAAAAGAATCTTATTGCCGATGTAAAATCGTTTAAAATGGGATCACCTGAAGATATGAGTAATTTTATCACTGCAGTTATTCACGAAGGTTCTTTTAAAAAGCTTGCAAAGTATATCGATCAGGCCAAAAAGGACAAGAAAGCTGAGATTATTGTTGGTGGTGGTTACGACAAAAGCAAGGGTTATTTTATAGAACCAACAGTTATAGTAACTAAGGATCCAAATTATGAAACTATGTGTACCGAACTTTTCGGACCAGTAGTTACCATCTATGTATTTGAAGATAAGGATTGGGAAAAAACGTTGCATTTGGTGGATGAGACCGGAGAGTACGCATTAACGGGAGCAGTATTCAGTGAAGACAGATACGCTTTAGAAACGGCTGTTAAAATTCTGGAAAATGCCGCAGGTAATTTTTATATCAACGATAAACCCACGGGGGCTGTTGTTGGGCAACAACCTTTTGGCGGAGCTCGTGCGAGTGGAACGAACGATAAGGCTGGAAGTAAATTGAATCTTTACCGATGGATATCTCCTCGAATGATAAAAGAAACATTTGTTTCCCCAACAGATTATAGATATCCTTTTTTAGGATAAGGTAATATTGCTGTTATAAAAAAACCCGAAGCAAAAGCTTCGGGTTTTTTTATAAACATATTAATGAATTAATTATTCGTAATTCTTATTTTCATTTACATTGGCAAATTGAGAATTTCTCGCAGTATTATCTGCCCTCACCACCATAGCCACCAAACTCAAATTATTTGAATTGTAATCGGCTGGAATCGTAGCCGTAAAGGTTTTACTATATGCACTAAAAGCCGCAGTCGTTGGGATATTATCTCCAAAAATTCCCGTTAGCGACTGTCTGAGTACCTCATTGTGTTCAAAATTTGGAATTGGATCGCCTTGTTGATAGTACGGACTTGTAGGATCAGTATTATAATAATTTGTTTGTTGATAAATCAAGCCACTCTCTAATAGATAAAGTACAAGTTTATCCCCTGCAGCAGAACCGGTTTCGTAGATCACATTAACGTCAACAGTTAGTATATTCCCTGCAAGTTGTGAGCTTATTCCAATTGCTAAATCCGTATCTAAGCCTGCAATGCTAGTAATGTCGGATGAATTGTAAGGACTGGACCAGGGAGTTGTTCTGTTAATTCTCGCAGATGGGAGACCACTCACACCAAATTCATCTTGTAGTAATTGAACCTGCGGAAAATGGTAAGGATCAGGATTACTGTTAGCGGTTTCATGAATCGCTACTATTGAAATATCGTTAGTAAGTGCATGAGTAGCTTCAATAGCCGCAGCCACACTCGGACAAAAACCGCACCAGGTACCGGTATAATCTTCTACTACAATTTTACGCTTCGGAATAAATACCTCAAAGTTTTTTGTGGCAGTAACTTCAGGATTTCCTGCTAAATCGTATTGAGCATAAACCTCATGCATTCCGGCATTGGCTGAAGTGAACGTATTACCAGTGATCGCTGTGCCATCAACAAAGAATGTGGCGGTTGGTGTAACATCATTTCCGTCGGCATCGACCATAGAAAATGTAATTGTCTGATTTCTCAACGCTTTTGGAGCATCAATTAAAACTGTTCGCTGCCCGCTAACAACATTAAAAGCCAATGTATTACTCGTAATATTTCCATAAACAGCGTATACATTGAAGGCACCTTCGGTATTAAATGTATAGTTAGATCCTGTTATTTGAGTCTGGTTCACAAAAAAGCTTGCTTGACCCGTATAATCAACGCCATCGTCACCAACTGCCGTAAAATTCACTAATTCATCTACCGCAAGAATAGCATCACTGGAATCACTAGTGAGAGTTAGACTCGCAATATTCACTCCTCCATTTAATGGGACATTCTCTTCAGATTTGCTACAGGAAAGAATAACCATAGCAAATATGGCGCAAAGAATAAACGGTATGTTTTTTGTTTTCATAGTTTGAAAATAATTTATAATATACAATAATACTAGTTTTTTTCCATAGTTTTTCTATAGGATAATAGAAAATGAAATCTCTGATTATAAGTTCTTTTTTCAAATAATATTACCTATTATTGCTTAATAATTTAATCCTTTCAACATGAAAAAAATCCTTATTCTATTGTGTTTAACGTTGTCCATTAGCGTTTTTTCGCAGAACGAGTTACCCGGAGTTAATCTGGAAACAACCGACGGGAAAACCGTGAATATACAGAAAGTTGCAGCACAAGATAATGTCGTTGTGATATCACTTTGGGCTACTTGGTGTGTACCTTGTTTAAAAGAGTTGGATGCTATTAGTGAAGTTTACGATGAATGGCAAGCCGAAACAAATGTTCAATTAATTGCAGTCTCTGTTGACGATAGTAGAACAGTAAGACGTGTAAAACCATTGATTAATGGAAAGGGATGGGATTATACTATTTTATTGGATTCAAATAACGATCTAAAGCGCGCTTTGGGCGCAGCGACTGTACCTCTAACTTTGCTTGTCAAGGATAATAAAATTGTTTACAGACATTCTGGATATAGCCCGGGAGCAGAATTTGAACTTTATGAGAAAATTCAAGAATTTTCAAAATAATTCCCATAACCAACCAACCCACTTTTCATGAAAAAAATTATCCTTTGCGCTGTGCTGTTGTGCAGTAGCATTCTTTTAGCACAGGAGAACGGAAGCTTTTTTGGAGGCTTTGAGTCAAACTCTCAATGGCTTTTGGATGACGATGGAATTAACTTCGTTTCACCAGAAGATCAATTTAGATCGAATAACTATTTTCAACTAAATTATAATTTCGGAAAATTCACCGCCGGA
>CBDUGY010000052.1:0-19604 GCA_965367015.1 uncultured Ulvibacter sp. | reverse complement strand
TGGTAGAAATATGGATGAGATATTGAGAGCTTTAACTGCTCTTCAAGTGACAGAAAAATACAAAGTTGCACTTCCTTTAAACTGGAAAAAAGGAGATAAAGTGATTGTTCCACCTCCAAAAACACTTCAACAAATGGAAGATCGAATCAAAGATAATTCAGTCGAAAAGGTTGACTTTTATTTGGCAAAAAAAGAATTAGTATTAGAATAAGGTGAAAAAGCAATCTTAAATCAGTTTCCAGATTTTCTTTCAGATTTTCTGGAAACTGTAAGTATTAATAATAGTGTCAGTAAAATAATCATGCCTACTTTTTCACGCAAAACAGAAACATGAAAACAGGTTTAGTGTTATCGGGTGGCGGCGCTAGAGGCGCAGCTCACATAGGAGTAATAAAGGCTTTAGAAGAAGCTCAGATAGATATTACTCACATTGCCGGTACTAGCGCAGGAGCAATTGTTGGCGCCCTTTATGCCGCAGGACATACCTGGCAGGAAATGCTCCACTTTTTTAAAGAAGTTCCAATTTTCCGCTATAGCCGGTATGCATCAAACAAGCCCGGGTTTATTGATACTTCAAAGTTTTATGAAGACTTATCCCTTCTCTTTGAAGAAGATAATTTTAGTGTATTAAAAAAGGAATTATTTATCATCACAACAGATTTGCTAAAGGGAACGGAGACAATTTTCCAAGAAGGTGAACTTATAAAGCCTATCCTGGCCTCTGCGGCATTTCCGGGTATTTTCACACCAATAATTATCGACAAAAGCGCTTATGTAGATGGGGGAGTGCTCAATAATTTTCCTGTAGAGCCTCTGAAGCCACTCTGCGATAAAATGATCGGTGTTTTTGTAAATCCTTTAGAAGACATAACCGTTGGAGAACTGAAGCACTCATACGAGGTTTTAAATCGGGCTTATAATATTAGTTTTATTAGCCAATGTGTCGCAAAATTCGACGTTTGTGATATTATTATCGCACCTAAGAAGTTATCAAAACATAAATTGTTCAGTTTTAAGGAAATTGATACTATTTTCAATATTGGCTATGAAGCTGCTAAACGAAGTTTAAAAACTAATAAGGCAATGCTACATGTGTGAATACCCTGTACCGTTTAAAAACTCATCAACATTTAATTGGCAGACTTTGGGATGGCTTGTAAGGTTTCTTCTCTATTATTGATTCTTTTTGGCCGTTTTTTCGGCTTCTTTTTCTTTTTTTCTGAAATAACTTCGGAAGAAAAAATTATGCTTTAATGCTTCCATATTCTCATTTAATCTTTCAGACGCCTGTTTAATATTAATCATTGTAGAATCTATCTGCTTCGGAAGGTTTTCGTTTTTAGTCAAATAATTGAAAGTGCTTTCACTACTCTGAAGGTCGGTAACCACCAAGTCAAGTTTTTTCGTCATATTCGATATATCGACACTTGATTGTTCGAGATTTGAGAAGACTTCTTTCACTTGATTTCCCATTGCAGTATCGGTAAGTAATAAACCTGCCGCACTCTCGTCCAAATTTATTGAATTTAAAAGTCTGTTTAAATTAGACACTGCTTTTTCCGTTCCCATGGCAGTTTGTCTTAATCCATGCATTGTTTGTTTTAAGTCGTTTGTGAGCAATGTATCTGTGATTAAAGCTCCCAAAGCTCCTTCACCTGCTAAAATTCTATTGGTTATTTGAAGTAAATCTGACGTAAGTAGGGCTGCATTTTCGTTTGTCACATTGAGTGTCGTTAGCATGTCATCAGATCCTATCTTACTATAAGAAGTAATTGTATCGCCTGAAATAATAGAAGCTAAATTTTCTTTCCCGGGGGTAATATTTACAACCATACTCCCCACTAAGCCATCAGAACCTATAGTGGCAACGGCATCTTTTTTTATGAAGGCACCAGTCTTTTCCTCTACCATCATTTGAATAACTATTCTGGCAGAATTCACCATTTCAATTTTGGAAACTGTTCCGATATTGATCCCTGAGTAACGCACATTATTACCTAACTGCAATCCGTTAACGTTACGGAAGACTGCGTAGACTTCAATATTTTTGCTGAAGAGGTGTTGTCGATTTCCAATAAAATAGAGCGCACTCACTAATAATAAAGTTCCTACTACTACAAATATTCCAACGCTAGTTTTATTTATTGTTGACTTTTTCATGAGTTTCAATTTTTAAAAAAGGCTTGTACTTGTGAATCTTTCGACTTGGATAATTCTTCAAAAGTGCCTTCGGCATAATTAATTCCATCAACCAAAAGTATCATTCGGTTAGAAATAACACGTGCACAGTCTACATCGTGTGTTATTATAAGTGATGAAGTTTTATAGGTATCCTGAATACTTCGCATAAGCTGTATAATTTCTTTTGCTGTTATAGGATCAAGTCCGGTGGTTGGTTCATCGTACAGAATTATACTCGGCTTTAAAATAAGTGCTCTGGCAAGTGCAACTCGCCGTTGCATTCCTCCGGAAAGCTCCGCCGGCATCAAATCGATTGCCGACTTCAATCCAACATTTTCCAGAGCTTCTTGAATTAATACATCTGTGTTTTCTGAATCTCCGAATTTTTCTTTGTGCCTTCTTAATGGAAATTCCAGATTCTCCCTTACCGTCATAGAATCATATAGTGCGCTGCCCTGAAATAAAAATCCAATTTCTGTACGTAACACATCTAGTTCTTTACGTCCTAACTCTAATATATCGAAATCTTTGATCGTTATACTTCCGCTATCTGCCCCCAATAATCCCACCAGGCACTTTATCATAACCGACTTGCCCGAACCCGATTTACCCATTATTACAAGATTCTCTCCTTTGTACAATTTTAAATTGAAGCCCTTGAGTACATGGTTACTTCCAAAACTTTTATGGAGATCCTTTATCTCTAAAACAGGTTTTTTATTTGTGATTTCATCCATCATATATCTATAAAAATATCGGTTATAAAAACTGCGATAAAGTCAATTACAAATAGTAACATTGAAGTATACACAACCGCCGAATTTGAGGCTTCTCCTACTCCAACAGTTCCTTTCGAACAATAATATCCTTTGTAGCAGCCTACCAGACCGATTGCAAAACCAAAGAAAAATGATTTAATAGTAGCCGGAATAATATCGCTGAATTTTAAGGCATCGAATACCTTATTAAAGTATAGCATATACGATACTTCACCTTTCAAATTCTCTACTATCGCAGAACCCAAAAGTGCTATAGCATCCCCCATAATAATGAGTAAAGGCAGCATTAAAGTAGTTGCCAATATACGAGTGACCACCAAATATTTAAAAGGATTTGTCCCTGAGACTTCCATTGCATCGATCTGTTCAGTAACCCGCATAGAGCCCAATTCGGCACCGATTCCGGAACCAATTCTTCCTGCACAAATAAGTGCAATTATAACGGGTCCTATCTCTCTAACAATAGAAATGCTTACCATAGAAGGCATCCATGAGGCTGCACCAAATTCTAAAAGGGTAGGTCTGGATTGTAATGTAAAAACCAAACCCAGTATAAAACCTGTCACTCCAACCAATAAAAAAGATCGGTTTCCCATTTGATAACATTGACGAATAAACTCTCGCCATTCAAAGGGCTTTGTAAATACCTCTCTAAAAAAACGAATTGCAAAAAAGGTCATGCCTCCTATTTCGTTAAAGAAATGTTTGGTTCTAAATAATATAGAATTAGATGTTGCCAAAAGGGATATATTTATTGCTAAATATAGTTTTGTCTCCTGGCAATGGAAATGATATAAGTCAGTTGGTGAGCATATCTAAGGAGAAGAAATTCTTCTATTTCTGAAACCACACTCTATTTAAATTTAACGCAATTCCAAAATGTATGATTCTTAATGGGCAGCCCGGATTCATCCCGATTAAAAAATGTCGAACTGCATCAATCGAGAGAATAAAGCAGAGAAAATTCAGAATTGGCCATAAAAAACCTCTTGGTTTCCCAAGAGGTTTTCGTTGTAGCGGGAACTGGATTCAATTTCGCTTCGCAAAATTGGTCCAGAATATGGGTTGCAGCTCAACGAAAACCCTAAGTGCTTCGCACTTATTGGTGTTTTTTATACCCTTTCACACGTAAAAATAAACTTCTAGTGTTCATGGCATAAAAAAACCTCTTGGTTTCCCAAGAGGTTTTCGTTGTAGCGGGAACTGGACTCGAACCAGTGACCTTCGGGTTATGAGCCCGACGAGCTACCTACTGCTCTATCCCGCGATGAAGATTCAGATTACTTACTTGGCTATAAACCTTTGGGTAATAAACCCAACAATTAATCTGGACGGCAAAGATACAAAGGATTTTAATGTTTTCAAACGTTACCTCAAGTTAATTTTAACAATAAATCATAAATATTTCCTTAGTAGAAAGCTGTTTTTTATTTTTAAGTTATGACAAAACAACTACGCAAAATTTTATACATAATTGCCGGCATCATTGTAGCCCTTTTTATTTGTTGGCTAGCCATAAATATCTACATTAAGAATAAAGTTGAAAATTTTATTGCCACAAGACTCCCCGATAATATCAGTCGGAATTATGAAGACATATCCCTCGACAGCTTCGATGGCACTATAACATTTAAAAATGTTGCAGTAGAAATAAAAAGCATCATAACCGATACTGTACATACGAGAGTGACCGCTTCAGAGTTTATAATCGAAGATATAAGCTATTGGGACTATTTGGTGAATGATTTAATTCGGATTGAAGATATAAAATTAAAATATCCCGTTATCAATTATTATAAGCAGCACTATCGCGCCCCAAAGGATACTTCAAATAAGCCCTTGCTTACTATCTACAAACCTATTCGAATCGACGAATTAAGTATAGATAACGTAAACCTCTCTATTTTTGATGCCACTGAAAATAATACTGTCCTATATTCAGAAAATCTCACGTTAGAAATTGACGATATACTTATAAGTAAAAGTACTCTTGCCAAAAGAATGCCTATTGAATTCGGCGACTACGATGCGAAAGCAGATTCCATATTTGTAAAGATGAATCCCTTCGAAAATCTTTCAGCTAAAAACTTCTTTTTGAAAAAAAATACAGCCACAGTTGAAGATATCAGTTTACAAACTAAATATTCAAAGAATCAACTTTCTAAAATCATTACGAAGGAAAGAGATCATTTTAATATAAACCTTAAAAAACTCACGCTTCAGAATATAGATTTCGGATTTATAAAGAGAAAGTTTTTCTTTAAAAGTTCTTTTATAGAATTTGACGATATCTCGGCCTTTATCTACCGTGATAAATTGGTTACTGATGATTCCTCAATTAAGCCCTTGTACAGCAGTGTACTGAGGAACTTACCCTTTAATTTAACCATAGATTCGGTAAAAGTTAATCGAGGTCAACTTACCTATAAAGAACGAATAAAAGAAGATAATTCGGGAGGCAGTGTAGCATTTAAGAATACTAATGCCACAATCAAAAATCTTAGCAATACATATTCTGATCCTATAAAAACCAAAATAGATGTACACGCCATCTTCATGGAAGATACCCCAATTACACTCGATTGGACATTCGATGTGAATGACGCTTCAGATCGATTTTTGGTAAAAACAGAAGTTGGCCAATTGCCTGCGGCACATCTAAATCAATTCACAGAACCCAATATACGGCTTCGACTCACGGGTGCATTGAATAAGACCTATATGACAACCAGCGGAGATAAATACAAATCCCGATCTGATATGAAAATTAATTATGATGATTTCAAAATAAGTATTCTCGAGAAAGATGGAAAAGAGAAAAATAAATTATTGTCGGCAATTGCAAACATATTTATTTCTAAGGATAGTAAAAAAGAGGGCGATATTTATAGAGAAGCTACGTTTGAAGTCACCCCGGATAGAACGAAATCATTTTTCAACTATGCTTGGCTGAATATAAAGGAAGGTTTGATAAGAAGTATGACCGGTAGAAACAAAAGCTAACATTAATCCCGCTGTGCAATCCACGACATAGCTTTTAGGCGATCTTCGGTCGAAAAACTTTTAATAGAGGCATTTAAGAATAAATTTTCAATTGCTACACATAATTTGATCCACTTACGATCTGAGACGAGCGCTATTTTATTGAACTTTCTGTCATTTTCTATTTTAAATTTCACTTCTTTGATTACAGCCCCTAAATGAAAGTCTTCAATATTCGAATCTTCTAAATAAATGTTGATTTTATCGTAATGTTCAAGTTTTTCTTTAATCAAAACTTCGAGTTTATGAACAGTTCTTACATTAAAATCTCCATCTATTAAGAAGCCCACAGTATCATCAGAAAAACTGAAAGTTGAAAGCATTCTAGGGTTGGGTTAGGTTTGTTCCTTTAAAGATACTAAAAAATCCGTTAGCTAATTAACAATTAATCTAAGGTTTAATCACTGGTGATCCAGGACATCGCCTCTATTCGTTTTTCAGTAGTGAAGTTTTTAATCTCAGCCTTGGTGATTAAATTTTCCATGGAAGAAAGTGCGCGAATCCATTTGCGGTTCGTTACTATCGCAACCTTTTTAAGTCGGTTAGAGTCTTTATTAGGAAATAACGTGCTTATAAATACTGAATTAAATGTAAATCGCTCAATCCCATTATCTTCTAAGTACAAATTAATAGTTTCAAATTTATCCAGCTTCTCGGATATCTGATTCTTAAGGTTTTTAATGGCGGTTTTATCCATTACCCCTTCGACGATGTAGCCCACCGTATTTTGTGAAAAACTAAAATCAACTTGCATTGTTCCCCTAATTATCTGGTAAATCAAAAGTATAGAAAGTAGGAATTTAAGTCTCCTGTAATAGATGTTTTGTATCTGTGATGAAGATTATTTCATCGAAAACACACTTTTATACTTAGAAATCAGCAAATTACAATAAGAGAACAAGTGTAACATAAATCACTGCTCAATACTTTCTGCAGAAAAAGAGATTAATTCGCCTCGCTCAAATCGAGGGGTGACCTCTATAGGGTTGCAACAGACTTCACAATCTTCGACGTACTTTTGTTCAGTAACCGAAATATCTAAAAGCATTGAAATTTCCTCCCAGCAATAAGGGCATTGAAAAAAGTGTTCTAACATATGATATTATTGTAATAAATCGTTTTCTTTAAATTGATCATGCAGTGCTTTACTTACATATTTGTAGCCCGCTTTTTTCACATAAAAGAAATTGGCTAAACTTGAAAGCATTTTCGACTTGACCATATATTTTACTAAATAGCCAATGCGATTCTTGATTCTTTTTTTATATTTTTTCTCGAAATCGCTGAATGATATCTTAGGAAAGGGCAGGACACTTATACTCGCATCCTCACCATAAGTTGCGACATCTAACTGTTCATCGAAATTTCTCAACACTCTCATATCGGGGATAATTGGAAAAAACTTCTTAGCTGTAGGGTTTTTTGGCGGCACTGTAAATTCAAATCGTTCTTTTGATTTTTCAGTAGAAGCAACTCCTAATCTGCTTTCCACGTGCTCGGACGCAATCGCAAAGTGATAGCGAAGAAAGTTCTGACAATTTTTTCGACCCAACTGAAAGTCGTGTTTCCGAAGATCTTTATGTAAAAAACCTGCAAAACCTCCAATTGGTGCCGAAGCCAGGTCACTTTTAGGTCGTACCCATTTGCCATTCACTTCTACCTTACGAATCGGTTCAACCAAAAATTTTGTTCGGTCATTTGTGTCTAAAGCGTCCAGAATCCCATCTTGATTAAACATCACCTGATTCCGAAGAGATTTTACCAAACCACCCACTATATCCATAATACCACTACCAGATTCTGCTGTATCATTATCCTTATTAGGAAAAGGATCGATCATAATTACAGCATACTTTTCATTTTTACAATGTTCAGGATTCTTTTCTTTGAGAACTTTTAATCCAATTCCATAAGGTTCATTATTTATTACACCCCCGTCAACCGAGTTAAATGTATAAATTTCATCGTCGGGTAATAGTGCTCTCACACCTTTTGCATTATTGAACAAATATTTCGGATAACGTTTTATATATTCAGACGAAATTTTCAGTTCGCGGGACTCCAAGCCAATGGGAAAAGCAGCAGTACTTAAAGTGGCATCTTTCAAATACTGAATATGCTTATCCTTATTAAGATCGAGTACATAATATAAATCTTCTTCATTTTCAGGAATTCCTTCAGCAAATTGGTCGTTTTTCAGTTTATATCTTAAAAATCCACCGTGATTTGTAATTACAGTTCCCTTCGAGGTATCACCACCACTAGCATCAAAATCAACCATAAAATTAATCCCTCTTAAATTCGTTGTGGTTAAAATAACATCTAAACTCTTTGAAGCATAATTTGGTATTTTTCTTTGTTCATTCACCTTCAAGGCTTTGTCTGCGATTACATCCAGAGGCTTGGTGTTCAACAATGATCTTACTTCCCCATAAGTGCGCAGATCATCTTCATCTAATAACTTCTCTAAAGTATCACTTTGAGCATCATCTGCCATTTCAACCCAGCTCTGATAAAAAATATTATTTACTCCGGTTTTATTTAATCGATTATAACTTTTAAAATTCTTATCGGCTAAAGCAAGCATAGTAAGGGTTCCGGAAATTCCACCTGCCGAAGATCCGCTAATAACGTCAATTTCCACATCGTGCATTGGGATAGAAGGGTCATAATCGGGATGGTCTGGGGTAAGGGCACGATTCTTATCCTTAGCCTTTTCCCAAATCTCCAGTGTTTCTAACAAATAATCTAAAACTCCCGATGTATAAGCGCCGGCTGATACTGCCCCGGCCATAGTTATACATATTTTAAAAGTATTTTCGTCTCCCATAATTCTCAGGTAAAATCAACAATTGCTTTATTCACAGCAATTTATAAATTTATAAAAGAATAAAAGACAGGCTTTTCCCCCTTTTTATACAGTTGAAATATCTTCTCTACGGAAACTTATAATTCAATATTTAGCAGCTGCCCGGTGAGTTGAAGTAATTGCAACTCGGCTAACTTTGCCTGGTATTTTGCAAGATTTTTGTTGGTTTGTGCATTGAGCAGATTAATTTGTGCCTGTCGAAGCTCGAGCGACGTAATCTGACCTAATTTGTAACGTTCGTTTGAACGTTCGTAGTTATTACGGGCAGTATTTACATTTTTTTCCTGTAACTGATAAATAGCGTATCTGTTTTCATAATCCCCTTTCGCGTTCGCAATATCTCTTTTTACTTCGGAAACTATCTGCGATCTAAACAACTCCTGATTCGCATATTCAACTTTTGCATTTTTTACACCGGTAATTCCCCTTCCGCCATCAAACAAACTCCAACTCAAACTTACCCCTGCAGCAAACCCCACCGTATTGTTTGAAGAAGCAAAACTTGTAGACGGAAATTGACCCTCATTCCAGCCATATGAACCTGTAAGACCTACGGTTGGCAAATACACCGACTTGCTGGCCCGATAATTAAAATCACTTATTTTAATATTCTTTTCTGCCTGCAATAAGCGAACATTGTTGGTGTCGGCTTCTTGTAAAAAATTTTCGAGTACTAAACTATCCGTAAAGACTACTGTTGTATCCACTTTAAAATTTCGTTCTAGATTTGTATTTAGAACTACACTTAGATCTCGCTTGGTATTCTGTAATTGTTGCCGGGAATTCATTAAGTTAATGCTGTCGGTAACTATATCCACTTCCGCATTTAAAACATCTAATTTGTTATTTTGACCATATTCAAAACCGAACTCGGCTCTTGTTAATCTGTCTTTTGTATTTTGAAAGGTCTCTTCCAAAACTGTCACATTCTCAGTTATTCGCGCCACTTCGTAATAGACAGTAAATAACTGAAGAAGTGTATTTTCGATGGTCTCCCGAACTTGTAACTCACTTAAATTATATTGCTCTTTTAATCTCTTGTAGTCATACCAACGACCTAAACCATCGAATAAGGTGTAATTAAAGTTTAATGAAGCATTATAACGTGTTGTTTCTGCACCATCTACTACATTGGTACGCCCATCCTGAAAGGTCACTTCCTGATCTTCAATATTGTAATTCGCACCGGCATTACCTGTTAAAGAGGGTAAAAAACCCGAATTGAGAATACTTTTGTTGTTTTCCGCAATTAATAGATTGTTGGAAGCGATTGTGATTCCAAAATTATTCTGAAGGGTCTCAGCAACCGCTTCTTCTTTGGTAAGTAAGGTAGTCTCCTGGGCACTAACAAGCCCAGCAACAAACAATAGTATAAGGCAATAATTAATGTACTTCATTTTCTTCTTTAATAGCTCGTTCTACTTCCTCTTTAGTTACATTGTCTCCTGTAGCTAACCATTTTGTAGTTGTTTTAAAACGGTTACTAAAAGAGAGAAATAATGGCAGCAAAATCAATGTAAGTATAGTTGCAAAACCAATTCCATAGGCTATCGAAATCGCCATTGGCTTAAGAAACTGCGCCTGTCTACTTTTTTCCAACAACAGAGGTGCTAAACCTGCAATGGTAGTTAACGATGTAAGGAAAATTGCCCTGAATCGAGACCTTCCTGCTTCGTAAAGGGCATCATCAAACTTCATCCCTTTTCGCAAATTCCCATTAAATTTTCCAATAAGCACGAGTCCGTCATTCACCATAATTCCAATAAGTGCAATGATACCAAGCATCGACAATATATTTATTGGGAAATTATGAAGCCAATGGCCCCAGGCCACAGCAGGCATGCTAAAAGGAATTAGCAGCAGTAACAATAGTGGCTGACTATAACTTCTAAACGTAAATGCGATGGTAATATAAATAAGTAACAAAACTGTGAGTCCCACAGGTCTTAGCGAGGCCATTAGTTTGCCGGCTTCTCTATTCTGACCTTCGTATGACGGACTTACAGTTGGGTATTTTGAAAGGATGTCGGGCATCACTGAAGTTTTAATATCTTCTAAAATATCTGTCGCACTAACCTCTTCAGGGTTTTTTAGGTCGGCGGAAATTTGAATTTCTCGACGGCCATCAAGGTGATTGATTGCCACATCCCCTCTCTCTATGGTATAATTCGCAATCTCGCTCAATGGCACCCTATTACCACTAGGTGTAACAATTCTCATGGCATCGAGATCGGTGATTGAGGATCGGTTTTCACGATCATATCGAACCCAAACCCGTATCTCGTCTTGTCCTCTCTGAAAACGCTGCGCCTGAGCCCCAAAGAACGCCGAACGTACTTGCGCCATAACCTCTCTTAAACTGAGTCCGAGTAAATATGCACTTTCTTTAAGTTCTAAACGTATTTCTTTAATTCCTGCCGGGTCGTTATCGGTAATATCCTTGAGCAGTGAATTTGTTTCGAGCGATAATTTCAACTCGGTTTTCGCGGCTTTTAATTCTTCTATATTATTCCCCAAAAGTGAAACAGATACCGGACTTCCTCCAAAGTTACCGCCACTTCCAAAAACCAAACTCTCTGCACCAAAGACCGGACCTACTTTTTCCCGTAAACTATTGGTAACAATTGCCGAACTAACCGCGTCCGGGCGTTCTTCTCCTGGCAATAAGTTTATGGTAATTGACGCAGTTGATGCTCCGGGGCCCACATTCCGAATTATATTCTCAAAAAGCTTCTTGTCACTTCCTGCTAAATATTCTGCGGAAAGCTCCTCATTAACTATCCAAGCCTTTTCTTCTATATAAGAGATAATGCTATCTGTAACTTTTTCATTTGTACCGTTAGGCATATTGAGCGAGACCTGAACACGGTCACTGGCAATCTGCGGAAAGAAAGCTGTTCTTATTATCCCACCACCAATACTTCCGAAGGTTAATATTAAAACTACCATAAAGAATGAAAACGTCAAAAACTTGTATTTCAAAGTAAAATGGAGAACCGGGCTGTATAATTTATCCCGTAACCATATCATAATTTTGTCCCCAAAGGTGTTAATGTATCTCAACTTAGAAAACAATTTAGCTATACCTTTTTTCGGTGAATTATCTACAGGTTGCAAGGCCTTTGAGTGTGCCAAATGCGCAGGAAGTATAATAAGTGCTTCAATCAAAGAAACTGATAGCGTTAGTATTACAATCACTGAAACCTCTCCAAATATTTCTCCAATTCTCCCATCAAGAAAAAGAAAAATACTAAATGCCAGAATCGTAGTTATAATTGCAGAAACAATTGGCGGAATAACTTCCATTGTTCCATCGATAGCAGCCTGAATGGGCGGCTTGCCCATCTCATAATGTTGGTAAATATTTTCAGCAATTACAATCCCATCATCTACCAGTATACCAATAACGATGATCATACCGAATAGCGAAAGCACATTGATTGTAACGTTAAAAAATCCGGCAAGCATAAACATCCCTAAGAACGCCACCGGCAATCCGAAGGCAACCCAGAACGCCAAGCGAGTGTTTAAAAAAAGTGACAAAAATACTAATACCAAGATCATCCCGATTATGGCATTTTCGGTAAGTAATTTGGTTCGTTGCACTAATGTGATTGAGAGATCACTAATTACATCAAGTTTTACATTGTTGTATTTTTCATTGAAAACGGTGATGTATTCCTTGACTTTTTCAGCAGAATCGATTAGATCTTCTGTATTTGTACTAGTAATTGTAACATTTACCGCAAGATTTCCATTAAAATAAGTAGCATTGGGAGTTTCGGAAAAACGATCACGGATCACTGCCACGTCCTTTAAGCGTACAGTTGGCCCGGAAGCATCTGCTCTTACGATTATGTTCGAAAGTTCATCTCCGTAATACGAACGGTTGTTGGCACGAATTAAGTATTCTTCTGCCTCTGTTTTTATAGTCCCGCCTGTTACTAAAATATTCGAATTACTAACGGCCTGAGAAACTTCAGCAAAGCTCATATTAAATGCCAGCAACTTATCTTCGTCTACGGCAATCTCAATTTCTTCTTCAGGATAACCGCTGATGTTAATTTGCGATATTCCGTCTATCGCACGTAAGTCATTTTCAATTTGACGCCCAATTTGTTTTAGTGTAGCCAAAGAAATATCATTTCCACTTACACCAAAACTAATAGTCTGACGTATATTTTCTTGTTTAGCAACCACTAAAGGCTCCATTCCCACCGGAAAAGACGGTACACGATCAACTGCATTCTTTACTTCCAGAAGCATGAAATCAATGTCTTTGCCCTTCTCAATTTCTACGTTGATTGTACCGCTGTTCTCACGAGAAGTCGAAGTAACGCGTTCAACCCCATCCAGCCCTTTTAAGTTATCTTCAATTTTAAGAACGATACCTTCCTCGACTTCCTGTGGAGAAGCTCCGGGATAGGCAATATTTACAGAGATGTTTTTCGAGTCTACTAATGGAAAAAATGATGATTTTAGAGAAAGCGCCCCGGCAACTCCGAAAAGAAGAAATGCTATTACGATCACATTCACTGCAACGTGATACTTTATAAAATAAGCTATAAGATTACGCATTGTTATTCTGGGTTAGCTTGAGTGGTAGTTTGCGCTGCCGTAAATTCTTTTACTAACATTCCTGCATATGCTCCGGGAACTGGTCTGGATAATATCTTAGTTCCATTCGGGACACCTTTAATGACCACAGTTTTTGAAGTAAAATGTACCGGATTTACATCAATAATATCTAAAACATCATCATTTAATACATACAATTTAGTTTCGTCTACGAGTAACTTTCGTGAAATTTCTATGGCTTCCACCTCGCTTCTTGCATCCAATTTAGCTTCCAGATACATTCCTTCCTTAAGATCGGCCCCTTTCACTTCCACATACACCTTAATAGTTTGAGTTGCCTGATCTATTCGTCCGTTAATTCTGGTTACTTTCCCCGAATATGTATTTTCTGAATCGATCGCAGAAAGAATTACCTTTTCTCCCAATGTCAATAAATCACTATACGCCTTTTCAATGGCTAGTTCGACTTCAAAAACCGATGGGTCGATAAATTCACCCAATTTTTGTCCTTGGCGTACCAAGGTTCCTTTTGTCACTAAGGCTTCGATTAGAATTCCATTAAAAGGTGCGGTAATACGATACTTTCCCAATCGTTGTTCAAGATTCTTAACATTGTAATAGCGTGAGAAAACGCCTCGTCCAGTTATAAAATATTTTACTTTTTCTGAAGAAATTTCTGGTAAAGGTGGAACACTTTTAGAGATATCGAAATTGTTCAAATAACTTTCCCACTTCGGAAATGCTTCAGGATAGTCTAAGCGCAGATCGGGCATCAGGGAAGTTATCAAATTTAAAAAATCACTTTTAGCAGCTTGAACCGAAGCGTAATATTCTGCCGCATCTATACTCAAAAGTAAAGCTCCATTTCTGTACTCTTGCCCGGCTTTAAAATCGTGTGCACTACTTCTGAAGATACCCTGAACTTCTGAGTACAACTCTAACCTATTTTTTGCAACCAACGTACCGTTGGCCTCTATATTAATGGGAATTGTAGTATTTTCAACAGTTTCTACAAAAACAGTTTTTATTATTTTTTCGGCTTTTGGCCTTACTTGCTTATTGCTTTTAACAAGGGCTGAAGCCGCAAAAAAAGCTCCAATAATGAGCAAAGCTCCTAAAATGAAAAGTATAATTTTTCGCACAGACTCAGATTTAAAACTTGAAAGTTCAAAAGTACTAAGCCAATGCCAAGGAGAAGTTAAAACTATCTTAAATATGCAGGTGCATTTATGCCAAATTTTCGAGTTTTGTCGTCACTTTTTCCCACTCTAACATCAAAGTGTTTAGTTTCTCTTTTTTAGCTTGGTAATTATCAAAAAAATTAGGTTTAGCAATAGTCTCATCGTAATTTATTGAGAGTTCAAGATCGATCGCTTTTATCTCTCTTTCCAATTTGTTAATTTCAGCTTCTGTTTTACTGAGTTTATTGGCAAGTGATTTTTGCTTCTTCTGATTTTCGTAAGACTGTTTGTTAGAGGTGCTTTTTTGTTTTGCTTCGGAAGCGACCACAGTTCTTTTCTCTGCTTCACGTAAATTCTGAAGATTTCGTTGATCAAGGAAATAATCAATATCCCCCAAATACTCTTTAATTTTATGATCCTTAAATTCGTAAACCTTGTTCGTTAAACCTTGCAGGAAATCTCTATCGTGAGAGACCAAAATTAGGGTGCCTTCAAATTTTTTAAGGGAATCTTTTAGTACATTTTTACTCTTTATATCCAGGTGGTTCGTAGGTTCATCCATCACCAGCACATTAAATGGCTGTAATAGTAGTTTAGCCAATGCCAGACGATTTCTCTCACCCCCACTTAATACTCTAACGTATTTATCTACCTCTTCACCTCTGAATAAGAACGCTCCCAGAATGTCTCGCACTTTCGATCTGTTCTTTTCATTGGCAGCATCGATCATGGTATCAAGAACTGTTTTACTCCCATCGAGATAATCAGCTTGATTTTGGGCGAAATACCCAATCTGTACATTATGGCCGAGATCTAGAGTTCCACCAAAAGGAATCTCGTTAACAATAATTTTTGCTAGTGTCGATTTTCCTTGTCCGTTTTGCCCAACAAAAGCGATCTTACTATCGCGTTCTACCAGCAGATTTACATTCCGAAGTACTTCCTTTTCACCATAACTTTTAGAAACTTTTTCAGCTTCAATTACAACCTTTCCAGGAGTAATAGAGACAGGAAAGTGCAAAGTCATGACGCTGTTATCATCTTCATCAACTTCTAGACGGTCTATCTTATCAAGTTTCTTAATAAGAGACTGGGCCATGGTCGCTTTGCTGGCTTTGGCACGAAACTTTTCTATAAGCTTTTCGGTTTGTTCAATTTGCTTCTGCTGATTTTTTTGTGACGCTAATTGTTGTTCTCTCAACTCGGCTCTTTGTACCAGATATTGAGAATATGGTTTATTGTAATCGTAAATCTTTCCGAGGGAAATTTCTATCGTACGATTGGTGACATTATCGAGAAACATTTTATCGTGAGATACAACTACAACTGCCCCTGCATAATTTTTCAAAAACTCCTCTAACCATAAGATCGATTCAATATCCAGGTGGTTAGTAGGCTCATCGAGCAAGAGAACATCGTTATTTTGAAGTAATAACTTCGCTAGTTCAATACGCATACGCCACCCGCCCGAGAATGTCTCGGTAAGCATATTGAAATCTTCACGTTGAAAACCTAAGCCCTGTAAAATTCGCTCGGTTTCCCCTTGGTAATTATACCCACCGTGAATTTCGTACTGATGCTGTACTTCATTGAGATCAACCATTAAATCATGATAACTCTCACTCTCGTAATCGGTTCTTTCAGCAAGCTGGGTGTTTATTTTTTCAAGTTGTTTTTCAAGCGATTTAATTTCTTTGAAGGCTTCATATGACTCTTCTAAAACAGTGCGCCCTTTTTCAAATTCAATATCCTGCTTTAAAAAACCAATTGAAGTTTCTTTATCGGTGGCAATTGCACCTTCATCATATTCCTGTTCACCTGAAATTATTTTTAGTAAGGTCGATTTCCCGGCACCATTTTTACCCACCAAACCAACACGCGTTCCCGCGCCCAATTGGAACGTAATTTTTTCGAACAAATAATCTCCTTGAAAGGAAACCGACAGATTATGAATGTTTAGCATTTAAGTAATTAAAATTTTTGCAAAGATGCTTATTTTTGCACTGCTAAAAAAATAGTCTCTAACTTCCTATCCACAATTATGAAAGGATCCAAATTATATAGTGTTTTCACGAGTACTTGCCCCGTATGTCACACGGGCAAAATGTACATAAATAGCAATCCTTATGTAATTTCCGAAACACTAAAAATGAAAGAAAGGTGTCCTCATTGCGATGTTAAGTTTAAAATTGAACCTTCTTTCTTCTACGGAGCTATGTACGTAAGTTATGCTGTTGGTGTAGCTATTGCAGTTGCTGCCTTTATTATAGCATACTTTTTTATTGGATTAGACCGAGGAGAAACATTTATAGCGATTATTTCAACCCTTATTGTTTTATTACCAATAATCACCCGACTCTCGAGAAATATCTGGATTAATATGTTCTTTAAGTTCGACAAGGAGAAAATCTGATGTCTGATTAATTATAGTAAGCTTTTTTTCAAACAATTAAAACTCTCGAAAACCTTCCCGAGGTGTAAAGTACTTCGCTTCAAAAATACGATGCTCTATCAGAATATACAGCTTATATAAACCTATTGATATCGACTTCTGAAGATAGCGTTTTGCCTTCTTCTAAGAACTCGTAAAGATATTGCGCTAAAGTTGGTGCCATCATCAACCCACGTGTGCCCAAGCCGTTAAAAAACGCTTTATTTGGATTCTCCGGTAAAACACCGAGCAGTGGTTTTCTGTCCTTAACCGTTGGACGAATACCGGCAACTTGATCGATTACTTCGAAATCGCAATGAAGCATTTTTTTCAGTTTGGTAACGATCTGCTCTTTTGCTTCAGAAGTTGCGTTTGTAGAATAATCATCCCTGCTATAAGTAGCTCCTACCTTGTAAATATCATTCCCAACCGGAATTACAAACATTGAGCCTTTTAGAAGTACCAAAAGTTTCAAGTCGGGTGCTTTAATATAAAGGTATTCCCCCTTATTGCCAATTAAAAGTTCTTTTTTGAAAAACGGATTATCGATAACACGAGCACCTTCACAAAAGACAATTTTAGTTGCTGAATAATCTTGATAATGCAACTTTCCATCTTTTCTTTCCGAAAGTTTATCGTAATTGAAGGCTTCAGGTATATATTGATCTTTCTCCAGGAGGAACTTTTTATAAGTGGATAACATTACCTTCGGAAAGATTCTTCCGCTGCCATGCACACCTCCGAAGCCAAAGGGCGCATTAATACAAGTGTTCGTATTTTTAATTACTTCTGAAGAAAGAAAGGATGACAAGGCAATTTTATCGCTTGCCACCATCCAATTATTTTGTTCTTCCACACTATTGAAGATTCTCCAAACAGGCATTTCTTCAACAAGTTCGATTTTAAATTTTAGTGCAAGTTTTTTATAAAACTGCAATGCGTTTATAGAAAATTCATGTGCATTCCAGACTGGTGTAAATCTTTTTAACACAACAGGATTAAAAACTCCTCCGGAAATTTCGGTAGCAGGGGTTGATGGAGCGTTGAATACAACAAAACTCTTACTGTGTTTTTCTAATTGCTCACTAAAAGTAATACCGGCAATACCCAAACCTACAATGATATAATCTATTTCTTTCACTTGGCAAAGATAGCTTGTTTAGTCCTCTTCTTCAATTGAGAAGAGTAGCATTAGTAGTTTGTGAGTCAACGGAAATTAAAAAACCCTCCGAAGTTTAACACCAGGGAGGGTTCAATTATTATTAAAAATGAATACTTAGTAATTCCAAAGATCCATTTCCAAGTTTCGAATCTGCTCTAAAATTCTATCCGATTCCAAAAGTTGCATTAGTGCATTGTCGTTAATGTACTCATTTACACCTCTATCTCCTTGTACGTTGTCTTCTTTATAAACAACCGCGTGGAAACGTCTGGAATTCAACAAATGATCGAAGGATATGGGTTGCGATGTATTTCTACGGTTGAAAGCTTTAGCCTCGTGTAGCACTTCACGCGCTCCCGGGAAAAATACCCAGAAAAGTTCAACTTTACTATCGATACCTGAATCTTCAAAAGCCTTAGAACGTGCTTCTCCACCTACAGGACAAAGTCCGAGTAAACGATATTTAAGCTCTCCTTGTCTTTTGTCAAGATACCAAAGTCCGCGTATTCTCCATTCCTGAATATCACCTGCATCTAATGAAAACTTTCTGATATACTCAGGATCTACGTAACCTTCAGCGTTGTACTGCTCAATACCTAAATCGGTAGTATCACTGTACACCAAAGAGGCATCGATATCCTCTAAAGTACGCTTTTCAGTAAAATATGAGTCTGCATAGACATCTTCAATTCTACCTTCTTTAATTCCACGTACTAAAACATCGTATAACGAACGTCTTTCAGAACCAATGTTGTTTGTATCTATAGGATAATACAACGGAAAATTTACACGTTCGTCAAGATCGATTATTTCCCAGGTTGTTTTAGACCATAGTACATCTCGTTCATCCACATAACCGTAAGGTAACGGTTCGTCATTATCATAAGCAATTTGAGCAGCTGTCTTTTTGCCTATTTCTTCTGGTGTCTGGGCATTAAGGATGTTAATTTGTGCTTGCGCACCAAACGTCCCTAGCAATAGACCAAAAACACCTAAAACAACATTTTTAAAATTCATAAAACAGTTTTTAATTCTAGTTTGTTAACTCAATAATTACAGGAGAAATCTTCTTCAATTTATATCCTGAATTCCCTGAGATATTTGCATTAATATCAATGATTTGTACCACATCTCCACGTTTTGCTCTACGCAAAGCCGCTTTAGCCGCACCATCTAGTTTTCTACCATTCACTCTCACGGTAGGTTGTCCTGAAACTTTAAAGCTAAATCCGGTTACATTCAGATTTAGATCGAAATCGAAATCTTGTAATTCGGCTCCTACGCTAGAAATTTCCAATCCTTGACGTTGCATTTTAACTGCTCCACCATCTCCAGTTTCTCCACGAATGGATCCGGTTGGTCTTGGAATATCCTTGATACG
>CBDUGY010000051.1:0-19653 GCA_965367015.1 uncultured Ulvibacter sp. | reverse complement strand
AGTGCTTATCATTACTATCTTTTTTCCATGTAAATCCGCCATCCCAAGGTGGATTCTTAGCCTCCTTCGGCTTTCCTGAGAAATAAATTGTAACGCTATTCTCTTCGCCCTTTTTTTGTTTTTGCTGAAGTTTTATAAAATGGGCTGCACCTTTCGACTTAATCTTCAATTTTTTACCACCCTGAACAACCTTATCGATTTTCATTGGGGTCTGAAGATCTATTTGCATGGATTTCTCATTGTTCAATACTTTATATGTGATAGTGTTGCTACCCTCAATATATTTTTTATCGGGATCGACTTTCACTTTCAGATCGTAATATGTAACGTCCCACCAGGCACGTTCGGGGGTAATGGAACCACGAAGTTCATCGGCTTTAGTAAATTCCTGAGCACAGGCAGTAAGACATAGCAGTAAAGCAAAAAGTGAGGTTAAATTTTTTCTCATAATTTTATCTGAAAGTTGAATTAGGGAAAACAACAACGCTCTCGTGACCGTCTTTACCAATTGCTGCTACTCCGAAGAAATAATTGTCGATAACAATGCCTTTTAAGGTGAATTCCGAAACATCCCCCACATATCTACTATGGTCCCAAGTTGGGGATGTGGTGTCTCGCCAGTATATTTTATAACCCACTGCACCATCTGCCTTGTCCCATTTCATTTTAGCCGAAGGCTCGACGATCCCGCCAATACTTACATTTGAAGGAGCAGGAGGGGCCCAGGCTAAACTCGCCATATTAATGGCGTTAACTGCGGTTAATTTTTTAGCGTAATCGAAATTCACGAATTTCAGCATGTCGCCGTATTCAACTCCATTTTCAATTCGAATGTCCTGATGTTGTTGGGTATAATTTTCATGTGCCTCCATGATACGAATTCCGGGATACCCCAGGTCGTTAAAGGGTCGGTGATGGCCACCTCTTCCAAAACGATCAAGGCGATAGATGAGCATAGGATTCATTTCGGGCATATAAGTTTTAGTGGTTTTATGAACATAACGGGCTAATTGTCGAGATATTCCATCTACTTCGCCCCCATAAAAACGTCTTGCATTTCGTTCGCGTTCAGTTTCCGTAGGCGGTACCGGTTCACTAAAGATTCGGAAATCCACATTGCTGATAATCCCGTCGACTCCATTGATGTTTCCAATCATATCATTGTTCAGGACTCCAATTATTTCCCAACCTTTTTCCTTTGCAAATTCGGCAAAACCTTTTCCGCCAAAAAGTCCTTGCTCTTCCCCGCTCAGTCCAAGGTAGATGATGCTACTTTCAAATTTGTATTTGGATAAAACTCTAGCAGCTTCGATGGCTCCAGCCATTCCACTGGCATTATCATTAGCTCCGGGAGCATCTTTGGTAAAATCACTTCCATCACTATTTCGCGAATCAATATCACCACTCATAATTATATAGCGGTTTGGGTACTTCGTGCCTTTTTGAACTGCAGCAACATTCACTATCCAGGTATCAGTCGGCACACGTCGATTACCTTCTGCTTTTACCAGATCTTTTTGATAAAAAACATTGAGGCAATTTTTACAATCATTGGATATTTTTTCGAATTCAGATTTGATCCAACGTCTTGCAGCTCCAATTCCACGTGTATTACTAATTGTATCGCTAAAGGTATTGCGTGTGCCAAATCCTGCGAGCTTTGTAATATCTGCTTCAATTCTTTCTGAAGAAACTGCTGCTATAATATCGTAAATTCTTTGATCTGTTTGGGCGTAGGTAGTAGCAATCAATAATCCGAATAGAACGAACATAAATTTTTTCATAGTGCAGTAATTTGCACTAAAATAATCAAATCTTTGTTTTTTTACCGAAGAATATTCAGAATAAAAATTAATAGGACTCCGCAGTATAACTGTCTCCCGATACAAGGCTTTTAGGGTTTGCTTCGGTATTACGAAAGTTATAAGGAATAGAGGTATATGGATATTCCCAATTTTCCGGAGTAACCACAAAGTGTAAGTGAGGGTAGCCGGCGAGCCCTGTGGAGCCACTATAGCCCAAATGTGATCCTTTTACCACCGTATCACCCACTTCAGCAATCGCGCCATTATTGGTGAGGTGCATATACTGTGCAAAGGTGTTATCATCATGTTGAACCACTACAAGGTTATTCGGAAAACCCCCGTCCTTACCACTTTCTTCTATATAAACCACAATTCCCTCTCTGGCAGCAGTCACCAGTTCCCCGATATTCATGGCAAAATCGATTGCAAATTGATCCGGTTGTCCCGGACTATGGTATGAGCCACTGCAATGACTCAAATGCACGGTATAAGTTTCGCCAACAGGATAGGGAAGAACATAAGGCGAACTTTCCCAATCGGGGTAATTAGAATTAGGGCAACCGACATTCTCATAGTTTTGAGGAGGCTCCAGATTTATAATGGTCTGCCCAATTCCATCGTCCTTCTTTTTAGAACAAAAGAGTAGCGTTGGAATTAGCAGTATGCAAAGAGTTTTAAACATATCAATAAATTCAATAAGGTAAGGCGGTATAAAATGTTCTCGCTTTTGGACCACGAGGATTTGGTTCTGTATTACTGAAATTGTAAGCTATTGAGGTATACGGATACTCCCAGCCATCTAATGTGACCACAAAATGCAAATGTGGATATCCTGCTAAACCGGTTGCTCCGCTATAGCCTATTTCATCTCCCTTCTCCACAAAATCACCAATTTCTACAATGGCGCCATTTCGAGTGAGATGCATATACTGGGCGTAGGTGCCATCATTATGATAAACAACGACCAAATTATTAGGGAATTCGCCATCAAAACCTCGCTCTTCCACATGAACTACCTCCCCTCTTCTGGAGGCCACAATTGTCGACCCTATAGGCATTTCAAAATCTACTGCAAATTTATCGGGACGTCCGTCACTGTGATAAGAACCACTGCAATGACTCAAATGAACTTTATAAGTAGTACCAACCGGATAAGGAAGAACATAGGGAGAACCCTCCCAGTTGTTATAATTAGCTCCTGGACAGCCAACTTCAACCGGTTCACTCATAACGGGAAGTTGTTGATTTGTTATGGGAGTATCATCAGCAGATTTTTTCTGACAGCCACTAAACAACAATGCGCCAAATAAAATACTAATTAATAATCTCATGCTTTTTTATTTAAAGGTAACAGAGATTGATGGCCTATGTAACAGATTTTTTTCTTATTCGCTTAATTATAATTATTTTTAAGAAAATAACCTTTACGAGTAGTTACTTTTACATGGTGGAGATTCTTCGTTATTTTATTTTTATTTACTGCTTCCTGGGAGTTTTTATAGCGGGAGGTTTATTTTTTAAAAAAAGGACTGCTGCCAACATATCTTTAGCAATATTCATAATCTTGTTCACTCTTGAACAGCTCGATTTTTTATATACCACGAGTGAAGTGGTACTTATATATCCGGAATATTATTTATGGGTCTATCCCATTTGTCTTTTATTCGGACCTGCCTTGTGGCTTCACTTTTTGTATGTTAAAAATCCCGATTTAAAGTTTCACTTTAAACAGCTGCTACACACAATACCATTTTTTTTATTCTTGTTTGTACTATTGTTACCAATACTACAACTGGAAGGCTCTGAGAGAATCGAATACACCCGCCAGAATTTTATGAATCATATGATGCCGCTAAACTATCTTAGGACTACCCATGTAGTTATTTATGGTTTATTAATGGTTGCAGTAATTGTGAAAGAAAAGCTTTATCGTAAAAATGTACAGGGAATTTACCTTACAGTAATTGCCGGAATCTATTTCCTGACAGCAGTTTTACAGTCGTATTTAACAAGATTTGCAGATAATTACAGGCAGTTTTCGTTTTACTTTTTTCTGGCTTCAACTATAGTATTAATAGCCGGATTAGTGCTTTATAAATATCCCGAGTTACTTCAGCAATTACATCAAAAATACTTTAGTAGCAATTTGAAAACAGACGACAGAAAAAGAATTATTCAAAAAATCAATAATTATCAGAATACACCTAGACTTTTTTTAGACAACAATTTAAATCTTAGTAATTTTTGCGATACAATAGACGAGAGGTCCCATCATGTTTCACAGGTGTTTTCAGAGGAATTTAATATTTCATTTACTAACTTCATTAACGACGAACGTATTAAATACGCTAAGAAGATCTTAGAGGATCCTGAGAAAGATCATTTGAAAATACTCGCCGTTGCCTTTGAATCAGGCTTTAATAACAATGTTACCTTTAATAAAGCATTTGTAAAGTATGTAGGAACCACACCCGGGAAGTATCGCAAAGAATCAAGACAGACTACTGAATAAAAGTTACTTTTGAAATTAATCCATTTTCCACTTCATAAATGGCTACCGCAGATATAGTACCACCATTAACTGTCACAAACTCTTCATCGATTACCTTATTTCCAATTACAATTCGCGTACGAATTTCGCAATGAAGATCGGGAGTGTTCTCAAAAAAACCGGAATAACCATTCCGCAGAGCTTCTCGCCCTTCAGAGGTCAATATATCTGGGTAATTGTAAAGTTTAATATCTTTCGCATAAGTTGCCAAAAACGCGTCGATATCACGAGCGTTATAAGCCTCAAGTTGTTTTTGAACAATGACCTCAGGATCTTCAGAAGTTTTATGATTTTCTATAAAAGTCATTTGCTGTATTTTACCTTCACCAACCTTGTAGATCGTTAATTGTCGTTTTTGATTTCCGGAAATAACAACTTGCTCTTCGTCTAAAACATACTCTCCAAGGCTAATACGATTTAGCACTGACACCTTTACGTCTTTATTTTTCTCATAAAATTTCTTATAGTTCTCTTTCATTACTTTTCGACCGGTATACATAACTTGATTAGGAAATCTTTGTACCAGAACATCCTCCGAAAAACAATTCACAAAACCATCTAAGTCACGTTTGTTGAAAGGTGCTAAATGCTTCTGAACAACTTCTGCCGAACTTTCAGTTTTTGGTTCCGCAACTAAAGCCAATTTCTTGCCATTCGGACTTATAGTTATGCGGGATATATTTTGAAGCTTATAGGCTGAAAGATCTGCAACTTCCTCCCATTTATCACTTCCGAACAGATCATATAGGTACAGCTTGTCATTACTTCCCAATAATAATTTACTGTCGTCCAGCCAACAATGGTCCTGGACGCCTACTGGTAACTGACAAACAAAATAACTTTCTCCATCTTTAATATCTAACTGAAAGATATCGTGGTTTCCTTCCTCATTAACCGCGGTGTAACTCATCGCTTCTTTTTTCGGGATTTTATGAATCGATCTCCCGACATTTTCGACAATCGTGTCGGTTTTTTGCTCCTTAAAATCGATCCAGGTAAGATCCAGATTTGCTCCCGAAAGGACTGAAGCAATGGCAATACTTTCATCGAAAAAAGCATAATAGGCCACCTGGATATCTGGGATTAACATTGAAGAATTTTTAACATCGGGCTCATACTTGTATAAACGTTGAAGTCCGTTGGTATCCAAACGTACCGCAGCGATATTGGCCGAATTTGGAATCGGTTGTGGTGAATATTCACCCCCTGAAGTAGGAAGATTAAAATTGGTTTTACTCTCCTTACTAATGGTGTAAAATTTGATATCGGTTTGTCCGGAGTTGTTGCCTGCAAAGAGAATCTCATCGTCGGTACGAAAATAGGGCTGACTGTCGTAGCCTTCATCATTTGAGATATTTTTCATATTAGAAACCAACATTCCGTTTGATGTGAAATCTATATCGAAAAGATAGATTTCGGTATTGGGTTGGGCGAGGAGTGAACCGAAAGAAAATAGAATTAGTTGCAATAGAAAATAGCGCATCACATTTTGTTTATTTAAAGATAGTGATTAGTTACAAAAAAAGACCACTCAGGTTATAATACCCAAGTGGTCTGAATTATAAATTCGAGATTTTATATCAAATTAAAAAGGGTATTTCTTTTCTGCAGTAACCTTAGCGGCAATCGTTTTACGCAAACCAACAATATTTGGCATATTATGGTATTTCGTGAAACGTCTCAATCCCATAAGCATCATGCGTTGTTCATCGCCTTCAGCAAAGGATATAATCGCTTCTTTCGCTTTAGCTTCGATTATTTCAACCGCATTAAAAAGATAAAGTTTGGACATGGCGATCTGTTCGGTCTGCTTGTCTTCTCCGAAACGCTTTACATTCTTTTCGGTACGAAGAATCGCGCTTTCAATCATATAAATTTCAATCAGGATATCAGACGCAGCCAAAAGCATTTGTTGATGTTCCTCTAATTCCGGTCCGTATTTCTGAACAGCCGCACCCGCAACCATAAGAAAGACTTTCTTCAATTTTACGATCATTGCTTTTTCTTCTGAAAACAATTCTGAAAAATCAGGCGTTTCGAAAGATGGTATTCCAGTTAATTCAGAAGCGACAGCTTGCGCCGGCCCTAAAAGATCTACATGACCCTTCATCGCTTTCTTCACTAACATTCCAACGCACAACATTCGGTTTATTTCGTTGGTTCCCTCATAAATACGTGCGATACGAGCATCTCTCCAGGCTGCTTCCATCGGTGTATCCTCAGAGAATCCCATCCCACCGAAGATCTGAATACCTTCATCACTACAGTTTTGAATATCTTCAGAAACAGCAACTTTAAGAATAGAACATTCTATGGCATATTCTTCAACGCCTTTCAATTCTGCTTCCTGATGCGAATTACCCTCAGCTATTCTAAGTGCGATACGATCTTCAATGTTTTTCGCGGCTCTATAAGTGGCGGATTCACCAACATATGCATTTGTAGCCATTTCAGCTATTTTTTTCTTTATCGCACCAAATTCGGCTATAGGGGTATTAAATTGTTTGCGTTCTACAGCGTACTGCACTGCTGTGGTTGTAACTCGTCTTTGAGAATCTAAGCAAGCTCCGGCGAGTTTAATCCGACCAATATTTAAGGCGTTCATTGCAATTTTAAAACCATTGCCACGTGTTGAAAGCATATTTTCAACAGGTACTTTTGTATCACTAAAGAATACCTGGCGGGTAGAAGAGGCTCGAATTCCGAGTTTATGTTCTTCTTCACCCATGCTAATTCCATTCCCGGGGTCGTTTTCGACTATAAAACCTGTAATATTTTTATCATCTTCAATTCGTGCAAAAACGATCATAAGATTACAGAACCCAGCATTGGAGATCCACATCTTTTGCCCGCTAATTAAATAATGCTTCCCATCATCGCTAAGAACTGCTTTAGTCTTACCGCTATTAGCATCACTCCCGGCTCCCGGCTCGGTAAGGCAATACGCACCAAACCATTCTCCAGTTGCCAACTTAGGAACATATTTTTTCTTTTGTTCTTCGTTTCCGTACAACGTTATTGGCATAGTTCCAATACCCGTATGCGCACCAAAGGCAGTACTAAAAGAACCTGTACCGCTTGAAATGTAGTCGCAGGTGAGAAGTGTAGATACGAATCCCATTCCCAATCCACCATATTCCTCAGGAACTGCTACACCAAGGAAGCCAAGTTCTCCTGCTTTTCTCATTACTTCTTCAGTAAGTGCATAATCTTTCGCTTCAAAGCGATCTCGGTGTGCAATGATTTCACGCTCGTTAAATTCCATAACGGCTTCTTTCATCATTCTTTGCTCTTCAGTAAAATCTTCTGGCGTAAAAATATCCTCACAGGCAGTCTCTTTTACTAAAAATTGACCTCCGCGAAGTAAGTCTTTATTTGCTGTTTTAGTTGCTTCCATATATTTAAGATTAATAGATTCAAGATTCAGGAATCAAGACGTAAGTTTTAGCCCAGATTTAATACTTGCAATCATTTTTTGTATTTTTTTTACTTTTTCTTCTAATTCTCTAAACTTCTTTCTTGGTTCAAATAGTAATGGTACTTATTTTAGAAACTCAAAAACTCCGGCGGCCCCTTGTCCTGTACCTACGCACATCGTCACCATTCCATATTTCCCTTGCATTTCCCGCTTACGCATTTCATCGAAAAGTTGTACCGAAAGCTTAGCACCGGTACATCCAAGTGGGTGACCTAACGCAATCGCACCACCATTTACATTTACGATATCTTTATTCAAGCCAAGTTCACGGATAACTGCCAAAGATTGAGAAGCAAATGCCTCGTTTAACTCAATAAGACTTATCTGTTCTTGTTTTAGACCTATTTGTTTTAGTACCTTCGGAATGGCCTTTATTGGACCAATACACATGATTCGTGGTTCAACACCTGCTGCAGCATAGCCCACCATACGAGCAATTGGCTCAAGATTTAATTCTTTCACCATTTCTTCACTCATAACCATAACGAATGCCGCTCCATCACTCATTTGAGATGAATTTCCTGCTGTTACACTACCGCCTTGAGCAAATACCGGGCGTAATTTTGCCAGCGCCTCTTTGCTCGTACCTTGACGAGGTCCCTCGTCCTTAGTTACTGTATATTTTTTAGTTGCTTTTTTATTGTTTTCATCAACATAGGTTTGTTCAACCTCTATAGGTACTATCTGATCCTGAAAGCGATCCTCGGCCAGAGCTTTGAGTGCTTTCATATGACTGTTATATGCGAATTCATCCTGATCTTCACGAGAGACGTTATAGTCATTAGCCACTGCTTCTGCGGTATTACCCATACCCCAATAGTATTCTTCATGACCCGAATTAACCAAGTCGTAATTCAACTCTGGCTTAAAACCTGACATTGGTACCGAACTCATACTTTCTGCACCCCCTGCGATTATGCAGTTTGCCATACCGGATTGAATCTTCGCTGTTGCGATGCCAATAGTTTCGACCCCGGATGAACAAAAACGATTCACAATCATTCCCGGAACATCTACAATTTCAAGTCCCATTAAAGAAATTAACCGACCCATATTCAGCCCTTGAGCCCCTTCAGGCATTGCGTTACCAACTATCACGTCATCGATGCGCTTTTTATCCAGACCCGGAAGCTCTTTCATCATGTACTGAATCGTTTCAGCTGCCATCTCATCAGCTCTTTTAAATCGGAATACACCGCGCGGTGCTTTCCCCACGGCTGTTCTGTATGCTTTAACTATATATGCTGTTCTCATTTGTAGTATTTTGTATTATTCGATTTTCGGATTTCTAGAATGCTATTAATCTGAAAACCTAGTTTCTTAATGGTTTCCCTTTTTGAATCATATGTTGTAATCTCTCTAAAGTCTTACGTTCTCCTGCAAGGCTCAAAAAAGCTTCTCTTTCAAGGTCCAGTAAGTATTGCTCTGAAACCAACGTAGGTTCAGATAGATCTCCCCCTGCCATAACCCAGGCTAATTTATTGGCGATTTTTTGATCATGTTCACTTATATAGCGACTGGCTTCCATAGAATCGGTTCCTACTAAGAACAATCCAAGCGCTTGCTTTCCTAGCACCTTAACATCCTTTCTAGGAACTGGCTTCGTATAACCAACATCCGCCATTTGTCTCGCTACAGCTTTTGCTGTTGCGATCTGACGGTCTCTATTCACTACCACAATGTCTTTTCCATGCTTTAACATATCAAGATCATAAGCTTCATAAGCTGAAGTCGATACTTTAGCCATAGCGACTGTTAAGAAATGTTGTCGTAAACGATTCAGTTCTACATCATCTTTAGCGAACGAATCACTTGCACGGAGCGCCATTTCTTTTGAGCCACCACCTCCGGGAATTACACCAACACCAAATTCAACTAAACCTATATAACTTTCAGCGGCCGCTACTACGCGGTCTGCATGCAATGTCATCTCGCAGCCTCCTCCTAGGGTCATACCATGAGGTGCAACTACTGTAGGAATAGAGGAGTAGCGTAATCTCATACAACTATCCTGAAAATACTTCACGGCGGCGTTCAGTTCGTCGTATTCCTGCTCCACGGCCATCATAAATATCATGCCTATATTGGCTCCAACAGAGAAGTTTGCCCCCTGATTTCCAACGACCAACCCATCGAAATCTTTTTCAGCGATATCGATCGCTTTGTTCAATCCGGCAAGCACATCGCCTCCAATACTATTCATCTTACTTTGAAACTCAACATTGAGGATTCCATCACCCAGATCTTCAACAACAACACCACTATTTTTAAATACTTCAGAAGACTTTCTAATATTATCCAAAATAATAAAGGCGTCTTGTCCCGGTACCTTTAAGTGTTTTTTCTGCGGAATGTCATAATAATAGGTAGCGCCATCTTTTACGGTATAGAATGAATCTATTCCCGCTTCAAGCATTTCACCAACCCATGGAGCCGGCTCCTTTCCAAGATCTTTAATCAACTGTATCCCGGCTTTTACTCCTACCGCATCCCAGATCTGGTACGGACCGTGCTCCCAGCCAAAACCTGCCTTCATCGCATCATCAATTTTGTATAGATCGTCAGAAATTTCAGGAATTCTCTTCGATACATAGGCGAACATACTTCCGAAGCTTTTTCTGTAGAATTCCCCGGCTTTGTCTTTTCCTCCAACTAAGATTTTAAAACGGTCAACAACCTTATCTACACTCTTTGTAAGTTCCAGGGTGGGGAAAGAAGCTTTTTTTCCTTTACGGTATTCAAGAGTATCCAGATCTAAGCCCAAAATCTCACTACTTCCGTCCTTATTTTTATTTTTTTTGTAAAACCCTTGTCCGGTTTTACTTCCCAACCACTTTTGATCCAACATTGAATCGATGAATTTTGGTAGTTTAAAAATTTCATGTTCTTCGTCGTCAGGTACATTTTCATGAATACCATTAGCAACGTGTACGAGGGTATCTAGTCCAACAACGTCGACGGTACGGAAGGTAGCCGACTTAGGGCGGCCAATTACCGGACCTGTAAGTTTATCGACTTCCTCAATTGTAAGTCCCATTTCTTTTACAAGGTGGAAAAGACTTTGTATGCCGAAAATACCAATACGATTTCCAATAAATGCCGGTGTATCTTTAGCGATTACGGTCGTTTTACCAAGAAATTTCTCACCATATCCATTCAGAAATTCGATCACTTCTGGATCTGTATCGGGTCCCGGGATGATTTCAAATAATTTGAGGTAACGTGGTGGGTTAAAAAAGTGTGTTCCGCAGAAATGTTTTTTAAAGTCATCACTTCTACCTTCATTCATGAATTTTATTGGTATTCCGGAGGTATTTGTCGTGATCAAAGTGCCTGGAGTCCTGTGTTTCTCTAAGTTTTCAAATACTTGCTTTTTGATATCCAAACGCTCGACTACAACTTCAATGATCCAGTCAACACCTTTTACTTTCGCGATATCGTCTTCAAGATTTCCGGTAGTTATCCTACTGGCAAAGTCTATGTGATACAAAGGCGCCGGACGGGATTTTATCGATGCCGTAAGCGCATCGTTCACCAATCTGTTTCGTACAACGTCGTCTTCTAAAGTCAAGCCTTTCGCCTTTTCTTTTTCGTTTAATTCTCGAGGCACGATATCTAGTAATAGTACCTCTACACCAATATTGGCAAAATGACAAGCGATACCGCTTCCCATAATTCCCGAACCAATAACGGCTACTTTATTTATTCTTCTTTTTGACATATTAAGTTATTTTTTCGGTGGTATATATTTTTTTATTATTTATGAGCTCCAAGATGGTATTGGCTACTTTCCTGAAAGTTTTTAAGTCGTCTTCGGAAACAGTATCTTTCACTGCTTCATCGAAACGAAGTACAACTTGTTTTGAATAAGTTCGCATCTCCTTTCCGAAGGGAGTAAGATGTATCAAAACTCCTCTGCCATCTAGAGGATTGGGTTTGCGTTCTATTAGGCCTTTATCTTCCATTGCTTTAAGCGTACGCGATAAACTAGTTGCCTCCATACCCATTTTCGGGCCTAAAGAAGTGGAAGGAGTCCCTTCATCGGGATCTATACTAATTAGCGCAAAACCCGTGGCCATTGTGCTACCTTTTTTACCAGCCTCTTCGTTATACATTTTCATGACGCTCATCCATGTCGAGCGTAAAATGTGATCAATTGTTTTTTCTTTCAATGAAGTTGATTTTTTTTCGAATTCGATTACCAAAGATACGAAAATTTATTATGCATGCATAGTAAATTTGTAAAATTTTGTATAAAAAAAGCCCCCGGAAAAGGGGCTTTATATTTTTGATATTGTATGTAAAATTAAATCAGTAGATTTTAGTTCTGCATCTAACTAATTCATTCGTCTAATGCTCATAAATCTTATTATAGAGATCAATATATTTTTCTTTTATCACCTTGCGCTTCATTTTCATAGTAGGGGTGAGGTGACCCTCTTCTATACTCCAGATATCGGGAGTAAGTTCGAATCGTTTGATTTTTTCCCACTTTCCAAAACGCTCATTGTAAAAATCTATTTCTTTCTGAATACGGTTAATTAAATTCTCATCGTTGATAGCCTCCTTAGGATCGGAGCTAATATTCTTGTTTTTCTTTTTAGACCAATCGTTTATAAACTCCCAGTTTGGTTGTACCAATGCAGCTGGCATTTTTTCACCGTCTCCCACAACCATTATTTGCTCAATAAAACGAGATTGCTTCATTGCATTCTCCAAAAGCTGTGGCGCAACATATTTACCACCGCTGGTCTTAAACATCTCTTTTTTACGATCGGTTATTTTTAAAAAGCCATCCGAATCTATTTCTCCGATATCTCCGGTATGGAAATAGCCGTTTTTCAATACTTCTTCAGTTTTAGCCTGATCTTTATAATAGCCCTGCATTACCTGCGGACCTTTGACAAGAATTTCGCCGTCATCGGCTATTTTAACTTCGGTGTCTCTTAAAGGTTTTCCAACGGTTCCAATTCTGAAACCCCCATTTCGCATGTCGTTTACGGTAACTACCGGAGAGGTTTCAGTAAGACCATAACCTTCCATAACGGGAATATTCGCAGCGTTGAACACACGTGCTAATCTGGGTTGCAATGCCGCACTTCCGGAGGCAATCGCTAAAAGTTCACCACCAAGTGCCTCTTGCCATTTACTAAAAATGAGTTTACGGGCTACTTTAAGTTGCGATTCGTACCACCACCCATTTTGCCCATAGGGCTCATACTTTAATCCAAGATCAATTGCCCAGAAGAACAATTTTTTCTTTATTCCGGTAAGATCTGCTCCTTTGGCGTAAATCTTATCATACACTTTTTCGAGCAACCTTGGTACTGCAGTCATTACCTGAGGATGAATTTCTTTTAAATTATCACTAATAGTTTCAAGGCTTTCAGCAAAATGAATACTTACTCCACAATACTGATACATGTATAACAGCATACGCTCATAAATATGACAAACAGGAAGAAAACTCAATGATTTTGATTTACCTAAAGCTATGGGCAACCTTTCAGCGCTGTAGATGGCATTCGTCGCAATATTTTTATGAGATAACATAACACCTTTAGGTCTACCTGTGGTACCTGAAGTATAAATTAGAGTGGCTAGGTCATCTTCTTTTACAGCTGCCATTCTGTTTTCCACTTCGGCCTGATTGCTTTTATCCTCACCTAATTTCAGAACTTCGCTCCAATTTGGGCAGTTACTAATTTCATCAAAACAATACACCTCTTTTAACGAAGGTACATTTGCACGAATTTTATTGATTTTTGCTAAAACTTCAGTACACGAGACAAAACAGTATACAGATTCACTATGATTTAAGACATATTCATAATCATCTTCTGAAACCGTTGGATATATAGGAACATCTTGCGCTCCTGTTTGTAAAATTCCTATATCACAAATATTCCATTCGGTTCTGTTAGTCATAGAAATAATCGCAATTTTATCATTGGGTTGAACCCCCAATCGTATTAAACCGCGACTTATGGCATTGGCTTTATCAATATATTCCTGAGTGGATGTTCCAACCCAAACTCCATTTACCTTGCTAACCAAAGCTTTATCTTGAGGGTATTTTTCTAATTGATAGTAGGGGAAGTCGAAGAGTCTTTTTATTTCGGTCATAATGTCGATATTGTGAACATGCAAAATAGGAAAAATTATCCAGATTTGATTGAAATAAAAAGGAGCAACAAAGTTGCTCCTGTATAAATTATTGGTTCAAAAATCTATTGTCTATCTTCTAACCATTTTCTCGCATTGATGAATCCTTCCAACCATGGAGAAACTTCGTCGTTCCTGTCTTTTGGATAGTTTGCCCAATTCCATGGAAAGGTAGATCTCTCCAAATGTGGCATCATAACAAGATGTCGGCCACTTGCATCGGTCATCATTGCAACATTGAAATCACTCCCATTCGGATTAGATGGAAAAGAATTATAAGCATATTTTCCAACGATGTTATAGTTGTCCTCACTTTTCGGAAAGCTGAATTTCCCTTCGCCATGGGCTGCCCAAATTCCAAGTTTACTTCCCGCAAGTGAAGAAAGCATCACAGAATTATTTTCTTGAATTTCTACTGATGTAAAATTACATTCAAATTTGGCTGTTTCATTATGAAGCATTTTTGGCTTTTCCTTGTGATCTGGTGTAAGAAGTCCTAATTCTACAAATAACTGGCATCCATTACAAACTCCTAATGACAAGGTATCATCTTTGGCAAAAAAATCTTTCAACGCTCTGTTTGCCTTTTCATTGTACAAAAATGCGCCTGCCCATCCTTTTGCACTTCCCAATACATCACTATTTGAAAAACCACCAACGGCAGCTATAAATTTAATGTCCTTTAGCGTTTCTCGACCCGTAATCAGATCGGTCATATGCACATCCTTTACATCAAAACCGGCCAAGTACATAGCATTAGCCATTTCCCGCTCACTATTACTTCCTTTTTCGCGAATTACCGCAGCTTTAATGCGTGGCTTACCATTTTCAGGCAATGGATGACGATCTAATGTCCCTGAAAAGTGCTTCGGAAAGTTAAATTGCAGGGGTTGATCTTTATAGTTCTCAAATCGCTCTTTTGCCTTGGCGACACCACTCTGCTTTTGATCTAACAGAAATGAAGTTTTGTACCACTGATCGCGTAATTCGTTTACATCAAGAGTTAAATTAGTGTTGTTGTGCTTCAGGTGAACTGTTTCTGCTTCCGTAGTTGTTCCGAGTTTAACAAAATCTATATTTTTTTCTGAAAGTTTTTTCTCGACAGAAACATCTTCCGAAGCCTGAATTACCACGCCGCAGTTTTCAGCAAAAAATGTCTTAACAATATCACTTTCTCCTAAACCTGAAAGATCCAGATTGGCGCCTAAATTCCTGTCGGCAAAACACATTTCCAAAAGGGTGGTGATTAACCCTCCGGATGCCACATCATGTCCGGCTAATATTTGTCGATCAGAAATCAAATTCTGCAAGGCATTAAAAACTACTTTTACGTATGCGGCGCTTTTTACCGTTGGCACGTCGGTGCCAATACTATTTAATATCTGATTAAAAGAAGATCCTCCTAATTTGAATTTATCCTGAGATATATTAATATAGTATATGCTCCCGCCATTTTTCTGCAAAACCGGTTCCACAACTTTCTTTATATCCTTACAATGTCCGGCAGCAGAAATGATAACCGTACCCGGGGAGATCACTTCTTCATTTTTATATTTCTGCTTCATCGAAAGTGAATCTTTTCCGGTTGGAACATTAATTCCAAGATCAATTGCAAAATCGCTAACGCCTTTAACTGCCTCATACAAACGAGCGTCTTCTCCTTCATTATTACATGGCCACATCCAATTTGCTGAGAGGGATACACTTTGTAAGCCATTTTCTAAAGGCGCCCAGACAATATTCGTCAATGCTTCGGTTATTGCGTTTCGCGAACCTGCTACGGGGTCTACCAAAGCGCTTAATGGCGAATGTCCTATTGATGTTGCCACACCCTCTTTGCCGTTATAATCTAACGCCATTACCCCGCAATTGTTTAGAGGTAATTGCAAGGGTCCGGCGCATTGCTGCTTTGCAACGCGACCCGTTACACAACGATCTACTTTATTTGTCAGCCAGTCCTTACAAGCCACAGCTTCAAGTTGAAGCACTTGACTTAGATATTTATGTATATCTGAAATTTCGTAGTTCGGATTTGGATATTTTCTTATGATCTTTTTATCCTGCATCAATGTCTTTGGTGAACTGCCAAACATATCTGCCAGATTGAAATCCATTGGTTTTTCTCCGGTAGTGCCACTTTCGAAGCAGAAGATGTGATCACCGGTTACTTCTCCAACCTGATACATAGGCGAGCGCTCACGTTCGGCAACTCGTTGTAACGCGGCAATATCTTTTTCGGCAATTACCAGACCCATTCGTTCTTGCGATTCGTTACCGATAATTTCTTTTGCAGACAAGGTAGGATCGCCTACGGGAAGCTTATCCAAATCAATTTTACCTCCGGTATCTTCTACAAGCTCACTTAAACAGTTTAAATGCCCTCCGGCACCATGGTCGTGAATTGAGACAATAGGATTCATTTCACCTTCAACCATTCCACGAATGGCATTAGCCGCTCGTTTTTGCATTTCAGGATTCGAACGTTGAATAGCATTTAATTCGATTCCGCTTGAAAATTCTCCTGTATCGGCACTTGAGACTGCCGCACCACCCATTCCAATTCGATAATTTTCACCCCCAAGTATAACTATTTTATCCCCTTTTTGAGGGGTATCTTTCAAGGCTTGATCGGCTTTACCATAACCAATCCCCCCGGCAAGCATAATTACCTTATCAAATCCTAATTTCCTTGCATCTTCTTCGTGTTCGAAAGTAAGAACCGAACCGGCTATAAGTGGTTGTCCGAATTTATTCCCAAAATCTGATGCGCCATTACTAGCCTTTATTAAAATATCTAAAGGAGTTTGATATAGCCAATCTCTTTCTTTCATGGCTTTTTCCCAAGGTCTATTTTCTTCCAATCGCGAATATGATGTCATATACACTGCCGTACCTGCTAGAGGTAGTGAGCCCTTTCCGCCGGCAAGACGATCGCGAATTTCTCCTCCACTACCTGTGGCTGCCCCATTAAAAGGCTCTACAGTAGTAGGGAAGTTGTGCGTTTCTGCCTTGATGGAGATCACACTGTCGAATTCTTTTGTTTGGTAAAAGTCCGGTTTGTCTGCCGACTTGGGAGCAAATTGAGTTGCTTTAGGTCCTTTTACAAATGCGACATTATCTTTATATGCCGAAACTATATCGTTGGGATTTACCTGGGAAGTTTTTTTAATCAGCTTAAAAAGTGACGAAGGCATTTCTTCACCGTCAATTTCGAATGTTCCGTTGAAAATTTTATGGCGACAATGTTCGCTGTTTGCCTGACTAAATCCGAACACTTCACTATCGGTAAGAAGTCTTCCTATGCGTTTCGAAAGGTCATTTAGATAATCGACTTCCTCTTGATTTAGTGCAAGTCCTTCAGAAGCATTATAAGCGGCGATATCATCAATTTCTCTGATTGCTTCCGGTTCGATATCGATGGTAAATATATCTTGATCCAATTCTTTGTATTTCTGTGATAACATAGGATCAAAAGCAGTGAAATCTTCTGAGACATTTTTAAATTCTTCGATACGCACAATATCTGTAACCCCCATATTTTGAGTAATTTCAACAGCATTAGTGCTCCATGGGGTAATCATTGCGGCACGAGGGCCAACAAAAAAATCTGCAAGTGCAGATTTGTTTATTTTAGGTTGGTCGCCGAATAACCATTCTAACTTTTTTATATTTTCATGGCTAATTTCTCCGTGCGTTTGGACAGCAAAAACGGTATTTTTTACGTCTCCAAAAAAGTGAATCATTCTTTAAAGAATTTGAGTGAATTTTTGAAAGCACAAAGGTAACCAATTTTTTAGTTTTAAATAGTAATTTGGAGGGCTGTACAGGTTACTTTATTAACGGCATTTGTTTAAAAGTTACGAACGGTATTATGAGGGTTCTTGACTAGATTGTTTTTTTTGAAGTAAAGCGATATAGAATCCATCAAATCCAGATTTACTAGGAAGAATCTTTTCGTCTCTGGTTAGTGTGAAATCGGCTCCGGCTTCACGTTTCAGAAAGGCTTTAACCTGGTGCTCATTTTCGGAAGGTAAAATAGAGCATGTCGCATATACAAGCTGTCCGCCGTCTTTCACCATTCTTGAGTATGAGTCGATTATTTCGCTCTGTGTTTCTTTAATTTTCTCTAAAAATTCCGGCTGTAATTTCCACTTGGCATCAGGGTTTCTTCTCAAGACTCCAAGACCCGAACAAGGCGCATCTATTAATACTTTATCGGCTTTTCCGATAAGTTTTTTTATTGCTTTAGAAGAATCTATAACACGTGTTTCAATATTATGGATACCATTACGGCGAGCTCTTCTTTTTAATTCGGTAAGCTTATTCTCATAAATGTCCATTGCCACTACCTGGCCCTTATTCTCCATCAGAGATGCAATATGTAAGCTTTTTCCCCCGGCTCCGGCACATGCATCCACGATGCGCATTCCGGGTTTGGGGTCGAGCATTTGTGCGACCTTTTGACTAGAGGCATCCTGTACTTCGAACCAACCATTTTTAAAAGCTTCGGTAGTGAAAACATTTGCTCTTTCTTTTAATTTAAGAGCAGAGGGGTAACCTTTAATCGTTTCGGTCTCAATTTCATTCTCTAGAAGATGTTCTTGAAGCCTGGCTAAGTCTGCTTTCAATAAATTTACACGAAGTACTACATCTGCTTGCTTGTTCAAAGCAGCAATTTCTGCATCCCATTTTTTTCCAAGTTCTTTCTCACCGAGTTCATCAAGCCAATCGGGAATCGATTCTCGCATCTTTCTTATCTTCGAAAGTTCATCGAATCTACCTTTAATTCGGCGGGTAGGGGTAGCTTCAAATTGTGGCCAATCGGGGATAGCTATTCCGTTTAATGTTGCCCAAACAGTAAAAAGGCGGAATAGATTCGGACGATCGTAAGGTTCTTTTACTTCGGCTATTTCAGAATATAAACGTTTCCAACGTACAATGTCATAAGTTGTTTCCGCAATAAAACTACGGTCCCTGGAACCCCATCTCTTATCGCGTTTTAATGTACCTCTAAGTACCTTATCTGCCTGTTTCTTTTCATTGAAGATCTCATGAAGAGAATCAATCGTTGCAAATACAAGGTTACGGTGTAATTTCATTATTAATTTTTTGAAGATGCAAAGGTATCACAATAGCAATGAATAGTTTTGTTACTTTTGGCAAAAAATTACACATGCGGTTAATTATCCTTCTTTTAAGTGTTTTTACTGTTGCTTCCTGCAATAACAAATCGGCTGCCGATTTCAAATCTGTTACAATAGAGAGAGTCTTCACCGATAGTATTAGCATTAGAGCAATTGCAGCTGTAGATATAGATCGTGTATGGTTTGCGGCAAATTTGGGAAAAGTTGGACTTATTGACAAAAAGGTGCCGAAACTGGCAACTATAAAGTACGGTGATTCCTTACTGAATTTTAGAGCAATAGCCGCAACTAAAAAAGCGGTGTTTGTGCTAAGCGTCGCAAACCCTGCTGTTTTATATAAAATTGGGTACGACGGGAAAGAGGCTACAAATATTGAAGAAGTGTATGTTGAGGAAGGTGAAAAAGTGTTTTATGATGCAATTGCTTTCTGGAATGATAAAGAAGGAATAGCCATGGGCGATCCTACAAACAGTTGTTTGTCTATCATTATCACTAAAGACGGGGGTAATA
>CBDUGY010000050.1:0-19773 GCA_965367015.1 uncultured Ulvibacter sp. | reverse complement strand
ACACGCAAGTGTTCACTTTTTGATTTGTGATGAGGGTTTCATAAATTAAAGAAGCTTCGAAATTGCTCTCGAAGCTTCACATTAACTAATCACATAATTCCACCCTGCTACACTAATTGATAATTCAATTACATTCTTCTTTTTGCTTTTCTTTTTGGTTTTGGAGCTTTTTCAAACTCTTCTTGAGTGATAAACCCATCTTCGTTTGCATCGATATCGGCAAAATTTTCTTTTAAAGGACCTTTCACCTCTGCTACCGACAGTTTTCCATCTTTACCCGAGTCCATTTCTTCAAGTAATTCGCTGAAGGTTGGAGGGTTTTTGGGACGTTCTTTCTGTGGTTGTGCATTCGAGAATGTTATTCCGAAGCAGATAAACGCGAAGGTTATTCCTAATGTTTTTAAACTGATCTTTTTCATAATAAATTTGTTTTAATTATATAACTAAGACTACAAATTTCCAAAAAGGATTAATTCTACTTGGCTAACTTCAGCGAATAGCTAGAAGCCTTAAGTGGGGGGTTAAATACTTCATGTCGAAATCACTTTGTATTTACTTAAAATTTACATATTTAACACTACAGGTTTAATATGTTAAGTGATAACCTATTAATAGAATTGAAGAAATAATGATATCGTGTACTCAATTTTTCCAAGAAAAATTATGGCAGAGTTATTGAAGAAGTAAAACAGAAAAGGTCCTTTAGTGTTAAAAATAAATACTGGTTTTGTACGTTTAATGATCTAATATTTAGTGAGATATTTGTGAGTAATAAAAATACCTTAAATATCTTTTCAATATTTGTAACAATTTAACATTTAGCGAGTTAAAGTGATGGAATTTTAAGATACATTTGCTTGATTTTAATATAAATCATTTATCATTAACAGCTTAAACCCCTATATTATAAAAATGAAAGTGAAAGCACATTATAAATTATTTTTCTTAGCAGCTTTATTCTCAATTCATTCGACAGATGCACAGCTTCCGTCTTATGAAAATAGTAATAAAGATTTAGCTACTGTTTCGTTTCCTCAGAATATCGAGAAGCAAAAGCCCAATCAATTACCCATTTCTTCAATTGAAGACATAGGTCAAATATCCGATCTGTATTCCGATAAATTACAGGCTCTTCTTGAAACTGAAATTTATACTAACAAAACATGGAAAAACCTTGTTGAGAATAAAAGGATGAGTATAGGTATTGTCGATCTTTCTAACCTTTCAGATATCCGCTATGCTGGTTTGAATGACGATTTTATGATGTATGCCGCGAGCCTTCCAAAAATCGCTGTTTTATTGGCAGCAATGGACGCTTTGGACAAAGGGGAACTGGAAGATTCAAAAGAAATTCAGAAGGATATGCGACTAATGATTAGTAAATCGAACAATCAGGCTACAACCCGAATGATCGATAGAGTTGGTTACGAAAAGATTGAAGAAGTACTGCGTATGCCCAAGCATCATTTGTATGATGAAGAGGAAGGTGGCGGACTTTGGGTAGGAAAACGTTATGCTGCAGGTGGAAAACGTCACCCGGAGCCCTTAAAAGGATTAAGCCATGCCGCTACAACCAGACAGGTATGTAGTTTCTATTACCAATTAGCTATGGGTAATTTGATAAGTGAAGAACGATCGGCAGAAATGCTTTCGATAATGGAGAATCCGGGCTTGCATCATAAATTTGTAAATACACTTGATAGAATTGCTCCAAAGGCAAGACTCTTCAGAAAATCAGGCTCCTGGAAGAATTATCATTCAGATTCAGTATTAGTTTGGGGTCCAAAACGTAAATATATTCTTGTTGCTCTTATAGATAATGATTACGGTGAACAAATTATTCGAGATTTAGTAATTCCTTTAGAAAAAGTTATGAAAAAATCACGATCTTTATAGAACTAGTTGTTTATGTTCTACAATGATTAAAACCCTTTTTAAAAAGACCTTTGATATAAGAGATGGTGAAATACACATCTCTTTTTTTATGCAGTTATATATCTTTCTGCTAATCTCGGTTCTTTTAATGGTGAAACCTACAATTAATGCTTTGTTCCTGTCAAAACTTGGCGCAGAGCAGCTGCCTTATGGGTATATTATGGTTGCTGTAATTGCATTAATCACCATGTACTTCTATAATAAAGCGGTTAAAAAGTTCTCATTGAGAAGAATAACGATTAGCACCTTAATCTTTTTTAGTCTCAGCTTTCTTCTCTTAAGCTTTTTAATGTATCTAGGCGCATTGAGTGATTGGTCGCTTTACGTATATTATTTAAGTGTTTCATTATTTGCAGTACTAGTGACTTCACAGTTCTGGATTATTGCCAATATGGTATATAATGCCCGAGAAGCGAAAAGACTTTTTGGTTTTATAGGTGCCGGTGCAATTGCCGGAGGAATTTTTGGTGGTTACCTAACATCAATAATAGCACCTGCTTTTGGAAATAGAGTGGTAATGATTGTGGCTGCGAGTTTATTATTATGCTGTATTCCAATTCTTCAGACTGTTTGGAAGATGCGGGTGAAAAAGCTCAACACTTATGTGAGAAGTCAGCGCAAAGCACCCGAACTTCAAACCTATTCGTCTCCGTATAAACTAATTCTACAATCAAAACATTTAACCTATCTGGCGGCTATAGTGGGAGTAGGGGTGGTTATGGCGAAACTGGTCGATTTTCAATTTAGCGATTTCGCAAATAGGGCAATTCCCGATAGTGATGAGTTAGCGTCTTTCTTCGGTTTCTGGTTTTCCACTTTTAATGTTATCGCACTTTTAATTCAGCTATTTTTAACGAACCGGATGCTTGCCTGGCTTGGAGTTACTACCAATTTAATGATTCTTCCTTTAGGGATAGCGATAGGTTGTTTATTGTTTCTAACTTTTCCAGAATTATGGGTGCTAATTATTATCAAAGGGATGGATGGCAGCTTTAAACAATCAATTAATAAAGCTGGAATAGAACTTTCCATATTACCTATTCCACATCATATTAAGAACAGAGCAAAATCATTTATAGATGTAGTGATAGACAGCTTTGCAACAGGATTGGCAGGATTACTATTAATTTTTGTCGTGCGTCGTTTAGATCTGAGCACTACCTATATCACCGTAATTATTCTGCTATTTTTATTTATTTGGATAGTCTTAATATATAAACTCCGCGAAACCTATTTCGAATCTTTCCGCACTAACATTCAAAATTCATTAGAAGCTAATGATCTTGTCTCAAAGAAGGTCGGTTCTGAAGCAACTACGAAATCGGCGATACAGATTCTAACGAGAGGTTCCGAAACAGAAATTCTAAATTTGTTAGACCGTCTTCAGGATTATAGGTTGAAGTCGGTAGAGCCTCATATCATAAAGCTTTTAGATCACCAGTCGTTTGATGTAAAAGCAGCTGCGATTGAACAGTTGTATTTCTATAGAAAAGGTACTGCAACCAATAAAATTAAGGAACTTATTCATACTAAAGATGATAACGTTGTATTCCGGGCTATGGAATATTTACTACAGCACACCGAGATCGAGGATGCAAAAATTTTTAGTTCGTATCTAAATCACGATAGTGATTATATTTCTAATGCCGCCCTTCTTTGCTTAGCTAAAGGTTCTTCAGAAAATAGCAGGTTAGCCGTTAAATTTGACTTAAATACTAGGATACAGAAAAAAATATATGAGCTCTCAAAGGATGATAACGATCTTCGAAAGCAAGAAATAGCAGAGTTACTTATGGCAATTGCCTATGCTAGAGAACCTAAATTCTATAGCTTTATTTCTGCGCATTTTAACAATAAGGATCCTTATGTAGTAGGCCACGCCATTAAGGCAGCTGGAATAATAGCACACGCCCCATTTGTGCAGAATTTGCTCGACTTTTTAGCGGAAAAGGAGTTTAGAAAGAATGCTATTCGTGCGCTGCGCAATTATGGAGATGGTATTAATAAAACGATCCTGGATCTGGTAGTTTCAGAAGAGTTAAAAGGAAAGGTAATGCCATATATACCGAAAGTGATCGAATCCTCGAAAAATAAAGACGGTATCAAAATATTAATGCGCTTTTTAAATAGTAAGGATTTTACTATTCGTCTGGAAGCAGCAAAATCGTTAAATAAACTTCAGTTAAATACTCCCAGCCTCAAGTTCGACCAAAGGAGAATTACACGGATTATTTTAAAGGAAAGTCAGTATTATAAAAACACTATTAATGCTATTTCAACCTTAAAAAGAAAGAGCGAAGAACAGGAGTTTAATGATGTTGAAGATGATCGTGAAACTGACCTACTGATCGCACGTGAAAGCTTATTAGATATTCTCGAAGATCAGCTGGATCAGAGTTTAGAATGCGTGTTTAAGTTGTTAAGTTTGAAATATGACAGGATCGATATTGAAACAGCCTACTACGGACTTAAAAGTGATGTTCAGGATACCAAAATTAATGCGGTGGAATTCTTGGATAACCTACTTCAGTCTAAATTAAAAGGATCAATGTTGCCGCTAATAGAATATCATATCATCGACAACAACGATTATAGTATCTCCTCATTTGAAACCACTCACTTAAGTGAAAACCAGGTACTCATAATGTTACTTAAGAACCGGGGTGCAAAAATGAAACTGGCGGTACTCAATACCATGCGAGAATTGGGAGACCCGCATTTTATTAAGGTAATTCTTCCATTGCTGAAACACAAAAATAAAAAGGTTCGCTATTTTGCGAAGAGCGCTTTAGATTCTATCAGGAAAGAGACGCCTATTCTTCAGTAATTATCTTGTCGATCTCACCGGCCAAATACATATGTGCTCCTGCCGAGTTTTTACTCAAAACATTGGTCATTAAGCAGACAATATATTTCTTGCCATTAGGATGTTCAACAGTAATGACTGAATTCATATAATTGAATTTGTTACCGGCATAATCTGCACAGTAAGTAGGCTTAGAACGATCACAACTATAGAAACTACCCGATTTAAAATAAACACGCGCACTGTCTAATCTTTTCGATTGCGCATATCTTATTCTTCGATCAGTAATGTATAGAATTCGCTTCATTTCAAGGCTGGAAGCAGAATCAACAACTTTACCTTGCTCCAGTTGAACCAAATATTTCAATAAGCCCTTAGGTGTTCCCGTACTTCCTCCCATACGGCCTACATACTTGTCCGGCCCATTCGTAAAAACACCACCTAGACGCCAGTCGTCTTCAGTTATTCCTAACTTCCGTAATGGATCATTCACAACTCTGTTTGCATAAACAGTTAGGGAATCTCTTCTGGTTTCTTTAAAATATGTTTCTGCTTCAGCTTCCGATAATCGAGCGTAATCCTTGCCAAAAGCCGACATTAACATGGCTTCTCTATATATAACACTCGCTGCACCATTATTGCTAACTGAAACCATATGATCCAGCCATTCGAACAAGGTAAATTCGTCGCTAGCAATAACTTGACGTTTAACTAAAGTCTTTTTATCAGGATTGTATATCGGGATGGTATGATGATCCCCCACACCCCATATTCCTGACTTTACGCGCTTATTACAAAGTAAAGCTATTCGAGCTTCAAAATCATCGGGATATATTTTTGCCAGTTCAGTGAACATAGCATTTAGTACAGCAATCTTACCGACACTTCCGGGTTGATAACCTACATTCTCACGATAAGCTGCATACTGCAAATTATCTGGATCGGTAATGTCTAACACCGCTGCAGAATAGCCACTTCCGGGAAACAATCTATTGATTTTCTTAGCAAATTCAGCATCCTCGATAAGCAAGGCATCTACCGATTTGTCTTGTATGGAAAGTAAGTTTAGTTTAATATCCTTAATACTGCTAAATGCGCCGTAAGGTATTCTGGTATATTTCTCACCCGCATCTAATTTATGCTGAATATCTAAAAGTCGCACAATTCTAGACCTTTCATATCCATCAATAGGATAGAATCCGAAGGATAAAAAGATGCAAAAGACGAGTACAAATCCGAAGAATTTTTTCATGATATTATAATTTTGTTGAAAGGGCTACTTTCTTATTTTTGTCAATATTGGGTGTGATAGATGCGAGATATTCCGAACTTTTTGCACGTTTATTTTCTACAAACGGCCTAATTTGAAAAAGCCAAAGTTTGTTTTTTTCAAAACCTAGTTCAACGTCCCAGGCTCCTTTGTATTCACTGCCGGTTTCTGCAGGAATAGTAGTTTTTACTTTTTGTGCTATTTCCCGAATATCTGCCATGTTCTGTTCGTTGAGAATAGGTGCTTCGAAAGTGGTCACATTTTTAGTTGTTCCACCGGTTGCAGGCAACCTTAAATAACTCTCCTCCCGTGCAGGTGCCAAGAGTTGGCTAGAGGTTGGGGTGATTAAACGGGTTTCAGCGATTTGGCCATCTACAGCGCCCCCTGCACCTCGACTAAACGCAACTGTTAAATCGTTCTCATTACCCGAATTAATACCTTTTGTGATCAATACGCCCGAATATTCCACATCCACACTAGGAATGATTAATATCGAGGGGAAAACATTCTCCGGATTCGAAAGATATTTTTGCCTCCATTTAAAGCTTCTTTCGGTATAGGGTGATGCCCAAACCTTTTTAATACCTTCTAATATTTTCTCTTCGGAAAGAATGTTGAAAAGGGTCAAATTGAGACCTGCTCCTGTAAATTCCTTGAGATCTTCCATGTTCGTATCACTACGCAGAAAAACAGGAACTTTACCTATAGTATTTCCGAAAGCTTTATTGAATTGTTTTTTTAAATCGGTTTCAAATTGAGCATCTAATGGCATTTTTTCAATAGCCGCTTTTAGTTTACTTAATCGTATTAACTGATAATTTTCCACTTCAGCTTCGGCAGTGCCTTTCGATCTTTGATACTCTGCTTCAGCAAATGTAGTATTCAGATATGTCCAGAAACTAACCCCTTCCCCCGGCATCTCTTGATCCATATGCTTTCTGAAAATGCCAAAGGGAATAACGATCCCTTCAACAACGTTTTCGGGGAACATCGCTTTTAATTCACCCAAATTCGCGGCTTTCGGACCACAAAGTTTACCGGAATCTTTTGCACTTACATTGCGCATATTTAAAACCTCGCAAACATCCAGACGAATTTGTTCTACCGGAACGGCTATTTTTTCTGTACTTCTCTCCTTCTTACTGAAGAGTTCTTTCTCTTCTGAAGTCATATCGCTTTCCGTTTTTAAAATCACATTACCTTTTTCTGAAACTGCATAAAATACTTTCTCGCCGGCAAATTTGGTAAGTGCCTTCAAATTATCATCAGACAAGGCTGCGTTGGGTATTCCAAGGTTTCGCGCTAATAACTGAACATGTGAAACTAAATTCCCTTCCGAAACTGTCATAATCCCCGCAACAGGTTTTAAGTCGCTTGGAGGCTTTTGAAAAATATAGATATTATCTGAATTGATTTCCACATTCTCAGGAGATCCTTCTATCACCACAAGTTCTCCAAAGGCATATCCGGGATTCAAGCCACGGATACTGGTCTGAGATTTTATCTTTAAAACATTATTGGATATCGCAGATTTTTCTGCTATAAGAGCACCCAGTCTGCTCACACTCTCACCGAGATCTAATGCCACGGTGGATCTTATTCTATCATCGATAAAACCATAACTCAAAGGTTCGAAAGTGGTGTAGGTATCCACAATTTCCTGATAGTTTGCCTTTACCATCGATGCACTCCATTCAACAACTCCACGTGAAGTTTGTAGAAAACTGTTCAGTTCTTCGATAGTAAGATCAGTTTTGTTTAGATGCACTTCAAGAGAAGATTTAATACTATCCCATTCCCACAGTTCAATTAAGCCGGTACCGGCTGCTGCCAGACTAAGATGACGGATTTTTTCCATTAATCCAAGTAAATTATCAGGCTGCCACTCTTGTGTTTTCTTTAGCAGTACGTCTTCAAGGGCATTCGAAAGATCCAATAATAAAAGCCGGTCGTTTCCATTACTGTCTTCTGTAATATCGATTCTAATTACGCACAGTATATCGGCGATCGCAGGAACAACAAGCTCGGGAGCTTCAAGATCGCTATATGCATCCAGAAACTGAAGTAACCGCTCCCGTGTTTTATTGTTTTTCGAAATCTTCTGAACTTGTGACTTTAAATTTTCAGTATTTAAAGGGGCATAAATTTCACCCATAGTCTTTTGCAATTCCTGAAGCTCTGTCTTTATTTTTGCGGGTAAGTTCTGATCATACTTTAGTTGAAAATTCTTCACCATCTCAATGTCTTCGATCGTTGGATTTCCATGTATTTTGATGCGGGCATCCATGAACTTTGGATATTCGTCGGCAATAGTTTTTGATTGGCTTCTCATAAGTTGGGCGAGGTTGCTGTCGCCATCGTGTGGAATATCGCGCAGCGATTGCTTCAAAAAAAAGAACTTATTAGTAACGCGCTCATCACGTGGCAAGAATTTCTGATAAAATTCTACACCCCAGGCTTGTTCATCTTCAATCTGTAAAGCGCCTCGATAAAATTGAGATTTACGCTGAATCCAGCCATCATCAACACTCTCCAGATATTTATTTAACTGATATTGCTTTAATCTGCTGTTATTGTTAGCCTCATCCCAAAATTCAGTACGATCTGTGCTTGCCAAAATCTCTCCAAAGAAAAGATGGTATTTTTTGGCTAATTCTTTAGTATCATCACGATAACTAGCATGTTGAACACCCTCAATCTTACCGGGACAGGGGTCTCGAGCTTCGCGGATAGTGCCATTTTCACAAAACCAGTTGATGCTTTTATAAGGACCTCTCGGATTTTCTTTGAACTCTTTGATCTTGGCCTTAACAGAAGCCACAGGAATTTCCTGAGCAACCATCTTGGTGATGAAAAACACAGATAAAAAGACAAACAGATATTTAAAGTTCATTTACTTAATCTTTAAGTTTAATAGGGAAGCCACAATACTATAAAATATAATAGTTCAATGTTCCTAAAATACGTATCAATGATAACATATTAGCGTATATTTTCGGTATTATTTATATGAAATTTAACAGTAATTTCCACAGAATATTTCCTGAATTTTATCCCTGCCGGCTATATAACATTGTCCATAACATCTTGAACTACTTCAGGATTCAATAACGTACTGGTGTCACCTAAATTAGAAGTATCTCCACTGGCTATTTTACGCAGGATTCTTCTCATAATTTTACCGCTACGCGTCTTGGGTAAGCCGGATACAAATTGAATTTTATCAAGTTTTGCGATGGGTCCGATGTGTTCCGTAATAATTTGATTGATCTCTTTTCGAAGATTCGAATGATCTCTGGATTCACCCGTTTCTTTCAAAATAACATAACCATATAGTGCATTACCCTTTATATCGTGTGGGAACCCAACGATGGCGCTCTCAGACACAGCCGGATGCTCATTGATTGCATCTTCTATAGGGGCAGTTCCTAAATTATGACCTGAAACGATAATAACATCGTCCACCCGACCTGTAATTCTGTAGTATCCTGTGCTGTCTCTTAGAGCACCATCCCCTGTGAAGTATTTGTTCTTATATGCTGTGAAGTACGTTTCTTTATATCGCTTATGATCATTCCAAATGGTTCGTGCCATGGCCGGCCATGGAAATTTTATACACAATCTGCCATTTACCAAATTTCCTTTTAACTCTTCGGCATTTTCATCCATTAAAGCCGGTTGAATTCCGGGGAGGGGTAAAGTGGCATAGGTTGGAATAGTTGGTGTAGCGTAAGGGATAGGGGATATCATGATTCCGCCGGTTTCTGTTTGCCACCAGGTATCTACAATTGGGCAATTTTTTTTACCGATATTGTCATTGTACCAATGCCAGGCTTCCTCATTAATAGGCTCGCCTACGGTTCCCAGAATTTTCAGGGATGAAAGGTCATAATTTTCAGAAAAATCCAAACGCTCCTTTGCCAAAGCGCGAATTGCAGTTGGTGCAGTATAAAACTGGGAAACTTTGTGTTTTTCAATTACCTGCCAGAAACGTCCGAAATCGGGATAAGACGGAACTCCCTCAAACATTACGGTAGTGGCACCATTTGCCAGGGGTCCGTAGATAATATAACTATGTCCTGTAATCCAACCAATATCGGCGGTACACCAATAAACATCCTCCTCGCGATATTGGAATACATTTTTAAAAGTATAGGCCGTATACACCATATAGCCGGCGGTTGTATGTACCATTCCTTTCGGTTTTCCCGTAGAGCCTGAGGTATATAAAATAAATAGGGGATCTTCAGCATCCATAATCTCCGAAGCACAATCATGATATGCTTCATCCAGCAAAGGCTGCAACCATTTGTCCCGATTCGCTTTCATATTTATTTCAGAATTTATACGCTTTGCGACCAAAACTGTCTCCACACCGTCACATGATTCTAATGCCTCATCCACGATACCTTTGAGATCTATTGTTTTATTTCCACGGAAAGATCCATCGCTGGTAATTACCATTTTGCAATCACAATCATTAATACGAGTTGATAAGGCTTTCGACGAAAAACCCGCGAATACAACTGAATGGATTGCTCCAATCCGGGCACAGGCTAAAATTGAAACAGCTAATTCGGGGATCATAGGCACATATATACAAACTCGATCTCCTTTTTCGATACCATGATCTTTTAGCACATTCGCAAAGCGACATACGCGATCGTGTAAATCTTTGTATGTGATATGTTCGGCCTCCTCGGAAGGGTTATTAGGTTCAAAAATAATGGCAGTTTTATCTCCTCTCGTATAGAGGTGTCGATCTATGCAGTTTTCAGTAATATTGAGTTTCGCGCCTTCATACCACTTAACTTCCGGTTTACTTAGGTCATAGTTTAAGACCTTATCCCATCGTTTTCGCCACATAAAATTTTCTTCAGCAATCTCTTCCCAAAATGTTTCAGGATCTCGTACAGATTTTCGATAGACTTGAAAATATTCTTCTAAATTTTTAATATGGTAATTACTCATAGGTAAGTGTTTTCAATTTTTTCCGACTGTAAGTTGAGTGAATCGTATGTTTGATTTGAATTGTATTCCTTTTAGAATAACAAATAGGAATATCTAATAAATATATAACATTTCTTAATAACTTTTACTGTACGGTTAAGCACAAAGTTGCTACTTTTACATTCTGAATATTATTGAATAAACTATTATTATGTCTGAAACTATTGAAAGAATAAAATGTTTGATTATTGGTTCGGGTCCTGCGGGATACACAGCGGCAATTTATGCAGCTAGAGCCGATTTAAAACCTGTTATGTACACGGGAATGGAGCCGGGAGGGCAGTTGACAACGACTACAGAAGTTGATAACTTTCCAGGCTATCCTGAAGGGATCGACGGTCCAACGATGATGATTCAATTTCAACAACAGGCGGAGCGTTTTGGAACTGAAGTACGAATAGGAATGGTTACAGCTGTTGATTTTAGTGATGAAATTGGAGGGATCCACAAAGTTACTGTGGACAATACCACCGAAATAGAAGCTGAAACCGTTATTATTTCTACGGGAGCCACCGCAAAATATTTAGGATTGCCCAGTGAGCAGCGCTTGAGAGGTGGAGGAGTTTCCGCATGTGCAGTTTGTGATGGCTTCTTTTATAAAGGTCAGGACGTCGCTATTGTTGGAGGTGGGGATACCGCTGCTGAAGAAGCAACATACCTTTCAAACATCTGTAACAAAGTTACGATGTTAGTGAGAAAAGATCACATGAAAGCAAGCAAGGCCATGCAACACCGGGTTACTTCAACGAAGAATATCGATTTGCGATACAATACCGAGATCGATGAGGTTTTAGGTGATATGGTGGTTGAAGGTTTGCGGATGGTAAATAATGAAACCGGAGAAAAGGAAGAAATTGCTATCACAGGATTGTTTATCGCAATCGGTCATAAACCGAATACCGATATATTTAAAGGTCAGTTGAAAATGGATGACACCGGATACCTGATTACTGAAGGTAAATCGACTAAAACGAATAAACCAGGAGTTTTTGCCAGTGGCGATGTACAGGATAAAGAATATCGTCAAGCTGTTACGGCGGCAGGAACAGGTTGTATGGCCGCTTTGGATGCCGAGAGGTATTTAGCAACTATTGAAAAAGAAGTTACAGCGTAAAACATTTATTAAAAATATGCTTAAATCCGTTCTTGATCTTTTCATGAGCGGATTTTTTTATACTACTGTTTTGTAAACGTGAGGTAATCTGTAGTGCCGTTTCCGCCACTTACATCATAAAGTACAATTTCGGTTGAGGAAACCGAAGTAATATGCCAATTATCGGTGAGATCTTCGAAAAAGCTGCGTGACGGAAACGTGATTAATAGCTCCTCATCGCCTGCAATTCCGTCATCATCAGATGAATCGTTGGTCGAATCTTCGTATTGCCAGGTGCCAATATCCGACAAAATATCGTTGGCTGCGGTGAGACTGCCGTCGTTGCGAAAAGAGAAGACAAAACTACTATAAGTGCTGGTTTCATCGCTATTGTCTTCAAAAAAGTAGCTAATCTTCCAGGTTCCCTGAGGGAGAATATTGACTATGTTAGCAAAAGAATTGGAATCGTTGTTCGCGTTATCATCACTTTTGCAAGCAACAAAAATTATCAGGGAAAGAATGAGTACTATTGGTTTCATGAGTTGAGGTTTATAGTACTAACGTTTACTAATTGCGCTTATTTCTTAAAGAAAAGTTATTTGGAGTGATTCTTCAATAAAAAATCATGTGGTCGACCTTTATATTAAGAGGAACTGAAGTCCTAAATATTTCTTTTTTTTTTCGATTCAAGAGTCGTTTAATATGTTGACTCAAATTACTAATTTTATAATGGCATTTTATGATCATAACTCAACACTCGCTTTAATTGCCATTGTTGATCGTTTCCTTTGAGCCAAAGGTGTGTGAATTTAGCTATGCTTCCGGCAGTTTCGGGCTTACCTTTAGGTTTTTCAAAAAAACGATGTTGTCCCATTTGAATTGCTCCATAAAGCTCTCCGTCTTTATACATCGGAAATACTTTTAGGGATCCGGCAATCAACTCTCTTCTCGATACAAAGGCATCAGATTTGCAGATTCCATTTTTAAAGATTTCAACAAATTCTTGTTTTGAGTTCGTTATACCCCCTTGGTCGTGATAGAATTCAAGGTCTTCAGCAATGAGGCCGTCATAAACTGAAACATTGCAAGTATTAAATCCTACGTCGAATACCAAGCTGTCTTTCTGCTGCAGCATTTTAAATAATTCGGATGAGTCTTCAACTTGTGCATAGGAGATTATGGTTACCAAGGAGCAAACGACTAAGAGATATGTTTTTTTCATTTTCTTCGGAATAAAAAATCCGCTTTAAACTTTTGGATAACAAGGAAGATTTAAAACGGATTCAACAGGTTGGTTTAATTGTTGGTGTTTACATTTTACGGACACTTCCTGAACGACTATCGTTTTTTGAAACTGCTGCCGGATCACCATAATATTTTATATTTCCACCACTGGAAGCTTCAGTTTGCAGTTTTTCTCTCACATTAACAATAATATCTCCACCGCTTGAGGCGTCTGCCTTACAATTTAAAACAAGAAGTTCTCGTGCATTCAGTTCACTCCCGCTAGAGGCACTTGCTTTTAGCGAAGTTGCTTTCCCGGTAACTTTTAGATCTGCTCCACTGCTGGTTTCAGCAAAAACTTCTTTGGCTAGAATCTCCACTTCCAAATCTGCACCACTACTCGCGTCTAATGAAATATTCTCATTCTTTATAACAGAATTTCCAATAACATCAGCACCGCTGGAAGCATAGATGTGCGAAAGATTTACATAAGTGACATACACTTTTTTTGCTTTTGATCTTCCTATACTTTTGGCGGTTGTTATGTGTAATTTTCCGTTGGTGATCTCGGTTTCGATAATTTCCTGAAGGTTCTCATCGGCTTCTACTACGATCTTGTTTTCGGATCCTTCTGTAAGATATACGTCTAGTCCGGCGCTACCTTTCACCTGATCAAAGTCTGAAACTTCACGCTCCTGAGTAACGACATTCCCGTTCCCTTGTACTTGCCCTAAATTGATATCAAAATTACAAGCGGTAAAGCTGGTTAAAGCTACAATGGCGATAATTAATTTAAGTGTTTTCATAATTGTGTGCTTATTTCTGTTATTGTTATTTGCTAAAATTTCAGGTACCTATAGTATCTGTTTTTTTGGTTATTTTCACTTCTACTCCGTCTTCATCCAGAATAATACGATGCGTTTGGTCTTCGTCATCAGAAAACTCCTCTTCTAATTCTTTTTCCCAATCTGCTTCATAGTCATCGCTTCTATTGGAGTTTTCTTCATAAGGACAATCCAAACATTCAGTTCTACCATCCATTATCAATAAATAATGTTCTTCATCACCATTGTCTAGAATATCTTTATAATGAGAATTATTTCTGTGGAAAGAATAAGTGTTGTCTTCAGCATATAAGACTGTTCCGATAGGGAGATAGAGAATAATTTCAATTTCCTGATCGCGATATTTGTTCGCAATATCGGTTGTAAAAAATCCATCTAACAGTAATTTACCGTTTTCGAAGGAATAATTGTAGTCTATCGCTTCTGCACGTTTTTTAGCATTCAGAAAGCTGTTGCCTTCGGCTTTTTTCTCGATCATAAGCTTCGCAATGCTATCTCTCGTATGTCGAACTATAAGACGGATATCATTAGAGTAAATAACCTTTTCATCATTTTCATTGTCAAATAGTTTTATCCCGAGTCTGTCAAGGAAATTATCTGCTCTCATAGCGATTCTTAACGTATCCCCGGTTCTCACAGGAATGATATTCTCGGTAATGAAATCACCGTCGTATGCCTGCTCCGTTGCTTGTTTAATACCTAAGATTCCCAGACCAATAATAGCCCCAATCCAAAGCAATAGAAGTACAATTTTCGCTGCAGTACCCATAGATTTGAGATTATCGATCAAAAGTTTTAATCCTAAGATAAATAGTACAAAGAATGGTATTCCAACTGCGAAAAATGTGAGTAATGATATCAGCCATATCGGTGAGTTAGTGGTGTCCACCAAAGAGATATAATCCATCACCTCTCCATGTCCCCAAAAATCTATGGATCCAAAGGTAAAGAGCCCAATTATTAGTCCAATTAGTGTGGAAAGCGAAATAATTATTAATAGTATTCCGAAGAATTTGACAAATATTTTTAAAAGGGTAAGAAGGATACTACCAAGCGTGTCGAAAAAACCGGAAGTTCCGCTCTTTACTTTTTGCCCGTATTTGTCATAGTCGGCGTTTTTTACTTTATCCGCGACATTATCATATCCTTCCTTAAACTTTTTTTCAATATTGGAGATATTTATGGGTTCTCCTGTCATTTTAAGTTTATCTGATGTACTTACTGCTGCCGGAACTAATATCCAGAAAAGTAGGTATATGATAATAAAGAATCCACTGGATATTACCGTTAGGAGAATCCAAAGTAATCGAACCCAAATCGCATCGAGACCCATATAGTGTCCAAGTCCCGAAGAAACCCCCGAGATGAATTTATTGTCAATGTCTCTAAAAAGTTGTTTGTGTGAGGATTGTGCCCGACGTCTCGTAGAGGTAGGGGGTGTATCTTCAAAAATTTCCTCATCAACCATATAATCTTCGGGTTGACCCATTACCGCTATAACCTCGTCTAATTCCTTAACAGATATAACTTGCGAGCTACTGGAAATCTTTTCTGAAAAAAGCTCAGCAATACGCGCTTCTATATCCCGAATAATTTCATCGCTTCCCTGAGGATCTGATAGAGATCGTTTTATAGCATCGAGATAGCGTGATAGTTTTCCAAAAGCATCTTCATCGATGTGGAAAAATGTGCCTGCTAGGTTTACATTTACTGTCTTTTTCATTTCTTAGTTTTTTCGCTGGTTACTCTGTTCACCGCCTGGCGCAATTCGCTCCAGGTGGTATCTAATTCTTTTAAAAATAATCGTCCGGTTTCGGTAAGATCGTAATACTTGCGTGGAGGGCCACTTGTAGATTCTTCCCATCTGTACGAGAGAAGACCTGCATTTTTAAGACGTGTGAGTAACGGATAAACCGTTCCTTCCACGACAAGCATTTTGGCGTCTTTAAGAGTCTCAAGAATATCTGAGGTATACGCTTCTCCATCTTTTAAAATAGAAAGTATACAGTATTCCAGAACCCCTTTACGCATTTGCGCTTTTGTGTTTTCAATTTTCATAGGTGATTTCCTTTACTTTAAATAACTGTTCATTTTGATTGATGTTTTGAGCCGCACCTACTGATAAGACAGATTGGCAATGAATCATTTCAATATTTGCAGTCTTTTGAATTTCCTGGTGAATTGATCCACCAAGTAGATTCATCACTGCTGCTAATAATAAACTAACTAACGTGCTCATTTTTTGATTGATTTTTTCCCAATTCTGGTTGGGGGGTTGATTTGATGAATGATATAGATAATGGATATTTGTACAGTTTACCATTGGCGGCATGCATTGTTGCATTTATGACCGCATACAGTTCAAAAACAAATAGCCCGAATAATAAAATAACAACTATGATAAATAACACTATATATCCTGAAAGATTTTTGATCTCCTGAAACCTTAATTCATCGACGGTATGGTCCAGGGCGTCAACAAGTGATATAAAATCGGTTGCAAATATTAAAACGAATGGAATGCATAGTAAACATAGGAGCAAGGAGTATAATAAGATACTTAATTGAAAATTTAACGCCTGTTTTCCATGTTCATCTAAGAAAGGTTTCTCCTTATTAAACGTCCATAACAGGAGCGGAGCAAAGAAATTTGCAAAAGGAAAAAAGAACTTTAAAAAAGTAGATAGGTGGATAAATGCACCTAAATTTTTATCGTTTTCTGAAACTGAATTGTCCATCGTTTATTAATTTCTTATACAAATATATGTCTTTAAGAAGGTATTATGTTACGCATAGTACTAAAAATTAACATAAAATTAACATTTAATCAAGTGGATTAAATGTGATATCTTAGCTAAAATTTCTCGCAAATGCCTTTAAAACCTAGCCAGATAAACACTTTTTTACTTTTCAAACTTCCTTCGGCATATTTTTGTGGGGTCAGGCTTAAATCTATTAATGAAACCACATGTGTAACTACAGTAAAACACCGATGGATCAATCAGAATCCGTTTAAATCACTGTTTTGGGCCGTTCAGGGTATGACAGCAGAGTTAAGTACCGGAGCAATGGTGATGTCTGTGATAAAAGAAAGCGGAAAACCTATTTCCATGCTTGTGGCGAATAATAAGGCCAGTTTTACAAAAAAGGCGAGGGGCCGAATAACATTCACTTGTAACGATGGCCATCTATTAAAGGATGCGATAGCTAAAACCATTACCACAAAGGAAGGGCAAACTATTTGGATGAAATCGGTCGGCACAGACTCTCAGGGTGATATCGTATCATTATTCGAATTTGAATGGACCGTGAAGCTTAAAGTAAAAAAGTAACAATTGAATAGGAGAAAAAGCAATGAGAAGCGGAATACTTCTATAGCCTGGTATCTTACATACCAATTCTTTCCTTTTAAACAATAATTTCTTCATTAAACGTAACAAATCACTTCAGTATTCAACCAATATGCAAACCAAATAAAATATAGAAAAATGCAAGCACACGAAATTGACTATACCATTTATGGCGAAGAAATGCAATATGTGGAAATCGAGCTCGATCAAAATGAAGGCGTAGTAGCAGAAGCTGGTAGTTTTATGATGATGGACCAAGGGATAAAAATGGAAACTATTTTTGGTGATGGTTCGACCAAAGATAAAGGTGTAATGGGAAAGATATTTGGAGCCGGAAAACGTTTACTTACCGGAGAAAGTCTTTTCATGACAGCTTTCTACAATACCAGGGCGGGAAAACAACATGTGAGTTTTGCCTCTCCCTATCCTGGGAAAATCATGCCTATCGATTTAAATAAGTTCGGAGGTAAATTTATTTGCCAGAAGGATGCATTCCTCTGCGCAGCTAAAGGTGTCTCTATAGGGATCGAATTTTCTAAAAAATTAGGACGAGGATTATTTGGAGGTGAAGGCTTTATCATGCAGAAGCTAGAAGGCGATGGGATGGCATTTGTGCATGCCGGGGGGACTACAGCAATAAAAGAATTAGCACCCGGTGAAAAACTCCGGGTCGATACGGGGTGTATAATTGGTTTTGACAGTTCAGTCGATTATGATATCGAATTCGTAGGTGGGATTAAAAATACAGTTTTTGGTGGTGAAGGTTTGTTTTTTGCTTCTCTCACCGGACCCGGTACAGTTTACATCCAATCCCTACCATTTAGCCGTTTGGCAAAAAGAGTATGGATGGCTGCTCCTAAAGGTGGAGGAAAAGACAAAGGTGAAGGTAGTATTTTAGGTGGTTTAGGAGATTTACTTGATGGAGATAACAGATTTTAACACTGTTAAATAAGATATTAAGTGCGTTTGCATCGATTTTTTAGCTATATTTAAAGAACATAATTTTAAAACCCGGTCTGCCTATTGTTAAATACTACTTAACTAACATTAAATCCAGTTTATACTATGGCTAGAGCAATGTTTGATTACACCAAAGCAGTTCTTGCGAAAGTAAGTTTTGATGCTAATCTGTTCTGTAAAGAGTTAAAAAAAGCGATGACCCGATTGCTTCCCTACGAAATTGAAGAATTAAAGATTTGGGTCGACTCACTCATTAAACAGAACCCCCAATTAAATCAATGTTTAATTTATTTAAATCCATAAAAAAATACCTCTAAGGCATAATGCTGAAGAGGTATTTTGATTTTTATAAATTTTTAACTATTTGTTTTGACTCTTCGGACTTATAATTTTTACGTCTTGAAAGGCGATTGCCCCTCGTATCACTCCAGCAATGACGTCGTATAATGCATCTATTATTTGCATTTTTAATTCACTTTTGCTATAAATAAGACTTACCTCCCTGGCAGGAGTGGGTTCATTGAAATAATGTAAATTTTTTGCCTGATCTTTAGGGAGATCCATAGTGTGTAAATATGGCAATAAGGTCATACCTAAGCCTTCATTTGATAACTTTACAAGTGTTTCAAAACTGCCGCTCTCCAATTGAAAAGAATCAGTTGTATTGAGTTTAGAAGCCTTGCACAAATTAATTACCCCATCTCTAAAACAATGTCCGTCTTCCAATAGTAATATATCATCGATATCAAGATCTGTGCTATTGATGTTTTTCTTTGAATGTAATCTGTGACTTTCCGGTATATAACCTACAAAAGGTTCATAGTAAAGCACCCTCTCCTTAATCTTTTCGTGATATAGAGGTGTAGCAGCAATTGCTGCGTCCAGTTGACCGTCATTAATCTTGGAAATAATTTCTTCGGTTGTAAGTTCTTCTATTTTTAACTGCACTTTGGGATACTTGTTCGCAAAATTCTTCAAGAACATCGGTAAGAGTGTTGGCATTACCGTTGGGATAATGCCCAATTTGAATTCTCCTCCAATAAATCCCTTTTCTTGATCTACCACATCCTGCATTCTCTCTGCCTCGTTGACGATATTATGCGCCTGATTCACAATTTTTTTTCCAACAGAAGTAAGTTCAATAGGCTTTTTTGTCCTGTCAAAAATTTGTATTTCTAATTCTTCTTCCAACTTTTGAATTTGCATACTTAAAGTTGGCTGAGTAACGAAGGTCTTCTGAGCAGCTTTGGTAAAATTTTGATGTTCCGCCACTGCTAAAA
>CBDUGY010000049.1:0-20272 GCA_965367015.1 uncultured Ulvibacter sp. | reverse complement strand
ATTTTGCCAGCGTTGAGTGGCTTTGCCAATACTAAATCCTACGGGATAAATTACTATCAGATAGCCCAATAAAATAATAAGCGTATTGGTAGAAGTAAATAAAGAAGTTATAAATGGAAGTACTTCCGTAAAGCTATCAGTAAGGAACAGCCATATCGTTAATAGTACTATTACATGAAATAGTTGGTCCAAAAGAAAATACTTTAATGAATCATCATCTTGATTTAGTTTCCATAAATCGATGAAGAAATGGGTGACACTAATAATTATTGGGACTACCCACATATTCCAATCTTGAACTAACAAATATGTGAGTAAGCCGGCAAGCCCTGCGTGTAAATAAAGAAATGGCGCTCGCGCTTTCTTTTCGCGCTTTTGTGTAATAAGCTTCTGTGATTGAAATACAAAATCGGTTATAACGTGCGCTAACAGTAGTTGAAGCGCTAAGATTAGTTCTGTGGTCATACGAAATGTTTTTTAGCTACCCGGGAATATCGATTTAGCAATAATTTTATTTCCTCCCATCCTGCAGCTTTCTTACGTTGATTAATAGCAGCTTGACTTCTGCTTAACGTTCGTGCTATTTCTTGTTCTTTATAATCTTTTAGTAGATAATAGATCACTTCTGCAGAAGCAATCGACCATCGATCAGTTAGTGCATCTAAAAATTTTAAATGCACCTTGAATTCACTGTTTATTTCACTGTCATTGGTTGTTAAAGCTATTTTCATCTCTTCAGATTTCATGGCATCTAAAGTGCGACCGGAATATTGAAAAGCAGCGCCATTACTCTCCGCTAACGCATTTTTAGTATAATTTGCCTCACCTACGCCTATTGAAATACGGATATCCGCAATGGGAGTCGCACTTTTGGCGCTATCGCTTTTTGCAAAACGATTCACAGCCGATTTAATTTGTAAAGCAATAGTTAGGGCTAGTGACGGATCACCGATTACTCCCTGAAAACTATCCCCTCTGTATAACTCGAATGAAATTAAAATTTTTGGAAAACGCTTTTCAATCTGAAGAAGTTCCTCTTTGAGAAGTGCCACAACAGATTTCAAATCTTCAGGATCAAGTTTTGATGAGTTAATTAAATCACCACTTAAAATTGCTACCATCCACGAATTTTTTTTGAATTTAAGTCCCTAGGCTTATAAATTACTAATATAAGGCTACTGACTTATATCTATGAATTATAAGGTATTTGACTTATAAAGTACAATTATAAGCCATTTGGCTTATAATAGCAAACAATTGTTTAATTTTATTTGAACCCTATTTCTTATCTTTTAATAGTGAGACACCGTTGAGGTCGGTTGTTAACACATCACTCATATAGTCAAAAAAGGGCCGTAAGAGCGAGTAGTGTTTAAGTAAATTTTCTTGAAAGTCTTCGGAAAAGACCTCAGAATCACTGAACTTATGAGTAACAAAAAAACTCTTTAGCCGGATCAAATCAATGTTAGGATCTTCCTGACTAAAACCTTTAGGTGATGTCTTAACAGCGTTTTCCTGATTAAAGCCACTAAAAGCCCGGCTAAAATCCTTCTGATTTAAAATTGCCCGAATTTCTGAAGAATCCATTTCAAATTCTTTACGAATTCGAAGTAAGTCTGCAGGATCTGGATTAAAGAAACCACCTGCCATCATGGAATTACCCGGCTCTAATCGTAAATAATAACCTCCGCGTCTGTGAGCTCCTGCCCTACTGAAGCTTACACTCCTATGAACATTATAGGGCGTTTTGTCCTTACTAAAACGAATATCGCGATTTATTCTAAAAACTTTTAGCTTAGCTATCTCGTCAGATCTGTTGAGACCGGCCATAACTTCAGTATAAAATTGTTTTAACTCTTTCTCATTCGATAAATATTCCTTCTTGTGTTCCTGCATCCAATCTCGATGATTGTTGTTCTTTAGTTTCTTTAAGAAATCAAAGGAAGACTTAGGAATTTTAGCGCTCATGGGTATGGTTTTTAATTGAAAAATTTAAGGTATATGAAATTACAAAAACTTTAAACAAAAGATATAAAATAAAAAATCACTACATTTATTTTCAACAACCAATAAATAAATAACCTCATGACAACAGTAAACAAACCCGGAGCGGGCTTTATGGTAATAGCTGTACTCGCCCTCATTTGGAACCTAATAGGAATATTTTTCTGGGCATCCGAACATTTTCTAATGACCGATGAAGTGAAAAACGCGTTACCGCCCGATCAACTAGAATTAATTAACAATGCACCTTCCTGGGGTATCTTCGTTTATGGTATCGCTGTATTTGCGGGAGTACTTGCCAGTATTTTCTTATTGATGAGAAACAAACTTGCCGTTCCAATTTTTGCACTATCTCTTATTGCCATTTTAATACAAATGGGGTATTGGATATTCGGAACAGCGGCAATGGAAGTTTACGGTCCGGAAGCCGTAATAATGCCTTTAATTGTAATATTAATAGCTGTATTCCTTTATTTTTACAGCAAAAAGCAGGTTGCCAAAGGCATTTTACATTAAATAATTATTAATAAAAAAGGGTTGAATTGAATTCAACCCTTTTTTATTTTATCAATTACCATGATTTATAACCATCTCTTTCTCTTAAAATACCAGATCATTACAAAGAATACGATAATCATTGCTCCCCAAAGATAGAAATACCCGTATTCCAATTTTAACTCCGGAATATATTCGAAATTCATACCGTAGATTCCTGCCATAAAGGTTAAAGGAATAAATATAGACGCCATGATCGTCAATACCTTCATCACCTCATTCATCTTATTACTAATGGTGGTCATATACATATCCATCAACCCCCAGATCATCTCACGATAAATTTCCACACTCTCACTTACCTGAATAATATGGTCGTATAAATCACGTATATAATTCTGAGTTCTGGGCTCTATAAGCGTAGTATCTGTTTTTTCAATTCTGTTTATGACCTCTCTCAAAGGTATTATAGCACGCCTTATGCGCAGTATTTCCTTTTTTAGATCTTGTATATCTTCAGTGATATCGTTCTGAACTTTATTTTCAAATAGCTGATCTTCTAAGAGCTCGATCTTAGCACTCATAGTTTCTATAACACTGAAATAATTATCAACAACAGCATCCAAAATCGCAAACATCAAATAATCTGACCCCGCGTTTCTTATACGTCCTTTCGAATTTGCTAACCTGTCTCTTAAACCGTCAAACACATCTCCATCTGCCTCCTGAAATGTTGTGACGTAGTCCTTCCCCAAAATCATACTTACGTGTTCGTTGATAAGCACCCCTCCTTCATCGTAATGTAACATCTTAAAAACAATGAACAAATAATCTTCATATTCGTCCATTTTCGGACGCTGATTAGTAGTTACAATATCTTCCTGGATAAGCGGATGTAAGTTGTAATAGTCTCCCAGACGCTCTATTTCAGAAGTATTGTTTAATCCATTTACATTAATCCAGGTAACGTGTTCGGAGCCTTCAAAAGCAAAAGCATCTTCTATATTCCCGGTATCTACCCGTTCATAGTGATCTTTTGAGTAATCAATAATTTCAAGCTTGGTAGTTTTTGCATCCTTCAGACCGGTATATGTAACGGTCCCCGGAATTTCATTTCTTGCCACCCTGCTTTTTAAATGTGGTAATTTTAAAGGTCTTCTCTTACGTCTTGCCATTAGAAGTATTAATTATTTAGATATTTAAAAGTAAATAAAAATATAAGATATCCTATATTTCCTATTCCTCAAATTTATGCCGTGATCTCAATGCTTTTTCGACGTCTTTCAAAAGAAACCCCTTCGCCTGTAGTAATATCATATAATGAAAAAGTAAATCGGCACTTTCATTTAAAAATAAACCATCATCATTGTCTTTAGCCTCAATAACAAGTTCTACTGCTTCCTCACCTACTTTTTGCGCGATTTTATTGATGCCTTTTTCAAACAATGATGCCACATAAGATTCATCTTGCTGAGTATTGTTCTTTCTATCCTTAATGATATTCTCCAGATATGACAAAAAACTAAAGTTTGCTGAATTCACTTCTCCCCAACAAGTATCGGTGCCCGTATGGCATACCGGTCCTTTAGGTCTAACCTGAAATAACAATGTATCATTATCACAATCGATTTTTACGGAAACAAGATTCAAAAAATTACCGGATTGCTCACCCTTCGTCCATATTCTTTTCTTACTTCTACTATAGAAAGTAATTTGCTGTGTTTCCATAGTAATTTCGAAGGCTTCTTCATTCATAAAACCAAGCATGAGAACGTTTTTGGTTATAGAATCCTGAATTATCGCCGGAACCAAACTGTTCTCAAATTTTTTAAAATCTATCTTCATAATATGGCTGTTTATATTCGAACAGGAATCCCCTGCCTTTTTAAAGTATCTTTTAATTCTGAAATTGAAATTTCTTTGAAATGAAAAACGCTGGCCGCCAATGCTGCATCGGCTTTTCCAGCAATAAAAGTTTCTGCAAAATGGGCTATTTTACCGGCGCCTCCCGAAGCTATTACAGGAATATTTACCAAATCTGAAAGTTGCGCCAAGGCACTGTTGGCAAAACCTGCCTTAGTTCCGTCATGATCCATTGATGTGAAGAGTATTTCCCCAGCACCTCTTTGCTCCACTTCCTTTGCCCAATCAAATAAATTATGCTTGGTAGGAACCTTACCTCCCATTAAATGAACTTGCCATTCACCTTCAACTTGTTTCGCATCAATAGCCACTACTATACATTGTGAACCATATTTTTCGGACAAATTATTAATGAGTACCGGATTCACAATTGCTGCCGAATTGATACAAACTTTATCCGCACCATTCTTTAACAGCAAGGCAACGTCTTCTTCCGAAGAAATTCCACCTCCAACAGTAAATGGAATATCGATTTTTGCTGCTATCCGCAAAACAAGATTCGCCAATGTTTTCCGTCTTTCTTCTGTAGCTGAAATATCCAAAAAGACTAGTTCATCTGCTCCGGTTTTGGCATAAATAGCTGCAAGTTCTACCGGATCCCCTGCATCGCGAAGATCAAGAAAATTTACTCCTTTGACAGTCCGTCCATTTTTGATATCCAAACACGGAATTATACGCTTTGTTAGCATAGTATGTATTTTTCTAATTGTTTCAGGGTTATTTTTCCTTCGTAAATCGCTTTTCCAATTATTGTGCCCTCACAACCCATTTCTGCTAACCTTGGGAGCTCATCGAAAGTTGAGATGCCACCGGAGGCAATAAGCTTTATACCCTTTGCTTCGGAAAGAATTCTTCTATATAATGAAAACGACGGACCCTCAAGCATTCCATCTTTTTCAATATCTGTGCAAATGACGTACGATATTCCTTCAGATTGATATTTTTTAATAAAGGGTATCAAATCTTCTTCCGAAGCTTCCATCCAACCGCTAACAGCTATTTTCTCATTTTTCGCATCGGCTCCCAAGATAATTTTATCACTCCCATACTCATCAATCCAGTCTCTGAATGTATTCGCATCCTTCACGGCCACACTTCCGCCCGTTATTTGAGTTGCTCCACTGTTAAAGGCAATTTTGAGATCTTTATCACACTTCAATCCTCCTCCAAAATCGATCTTTAGAGAAGTCTTAGAAGCTATTTGTTCTAAAACCTTATGATTCACTATATGTGAGCTTTTAGCACCATCAAGATCCACTAAATGTAAAAACTCAATACCATGTGCTTCAAATTGCTTGGCAACTTCCAGGGGATGCGCATTATAAATCTTTTTAGTGGCATAATCCCCCTTTGAAAGGCGAACACACTTTCCGTCAATTATATCTATCGCAGGAATGATTCTCATGTTATAAGAGTATAAAGTTGTTTATAATTCGTTGTCCGACAGCACTACTCTTTTCAGGATGAAATTGCACGCCGTAAAAATTATTATTTCGCAAAGCGGAAGAATAATTCAATCCGTAATTGGTTGTCGCAATTGTATCAGAGCACAACGGCGCATAGTAACTGTGAACCAAATACACATATTCGTGTTCCGGAATATTTTTAAAAATCGGGGAGCTTAAATCTGAAATTTGATTCCATCCAATTTGAGGAACCTTTAACGCTGTTGAGAATTTTATTACTTCGCAGTCAAAAACACCCAACCCTTTGGTTTTGCTTTCTTCTGAAGCATTGCAAAGTAGTTGCATACCTAAACAAATTCCAAGCACCGGCTGCTTTAACGATGGAATTAAGATATCTAAACCTGTTGTCTTTAATTTTCTCATGGCGTTCCCTGCCTCTCCAACTCCGGGAAAGATCACCTTATCTGCAGATTCAATAAATTCCGGATCATGGCTCAAAGTCGCTTCCAAACCAAGGCGTTGTATCGCAAATTGTATACTTTTTATATTTCCCGCTCCATAATCGATTATTGCTATTTTCATATTAGAGCATTCCTTTTGTACTTGGTAAAATCATTTTATCGGCATCTCTCTTCACTGCTACTTTTATCGCTTTCGCGAAGGCTTTAAAAATAGCTTCTATCTTGTGATGTTCGTTGGTTCCTTCAGCCTTGATATTGAGATTAGCTCTCGCACCATCCGAAAAGGATTTGAAGAAATGAAAGAACATCTCAGTTGGCATCTTACCTATCATCTCACGTTTAAAGTCGGCTTCCCATACTAACCAATTTCTTCCCCCAAAGTCAATTGCCACCTGTGCCAAGCAATCGTCCATTGGTAAGCAAAATCCGTATCTTTCAATCCCCAATTTATCTCCCAAGGCTTTAGAAAACACTTCTCCTAAAGCTATCGCCGTATCTTCAATGGTATGATGCTCATCGACTTCTAAATCCCCCTTTACAAATATTTTAAGATCCATATTCCCATGTCTCGCTAATTGATCTAACATATGATCAAAAAAGGCAATACCGGTATCTATATCGCTTTTTCCACTACCATCCAGGGTGAGCTGTATATCAATATCGGTTTCATTAGTTCTCCGCTTTAGTGTAGCGGTACGGTTTTTTAATTTTAAAAAAGTATAGATCTGTTCCCAATCGTTACTCTCTAAGGCTATGTATTCATCTAATTCATCCCTCTTTATAGTAATTTCTGAAGTGCCTAGATTCGTATTATCATTGATGAAAATCCCTTTCGAACCCAAATTCTTGGCTAACTCCATATCGGTTAATCTATCTCCTATCACATAAGAATTTTGCAGATCGTAATCTTCGGTAAAATACTCGGTTAATAATCCGGTGCCCGGTTTACGTGTATTCGCATTTTCGTGCGGAAAGGTTCTGTCTAAAAAGACCTTGTTAAAATTCACCCCTTCATTTTCGAAAGTCTTTATTATAAAATTATGTACCGGCCAAAAGGTTTCCTCAGGAAAAGCTTCTGTTCCCAAACCATCCTGATTTGTTATCATTACGAGTTCATAATCCAACTCCTGAGCAATCTTACCAAGCCAGGTAAATACTTTCGGATAGAAGATCATCTTTTCGAAGGCGTCAATTTGTTCATCGACTGTTTCTTTTATGAGGGTACCATCCCGATCAATAAATAATACTTTTTTCTTCATTTCGATACAGATTTCAGTGCGTTAACTAATTGTTCATTCTCAGATTTGGTTCCTACCGTAAGACGCAAGGTATTTTCACAAAGCGGCTGATTACTCCTATTTCGAACTACTATACCTTTTTTTAGTAATTGATGATATCGCATGGAAGCATCATCGACTTTAATCAAAATGAAATTTGCTTCCGAAGGATATATCCTTTCAATAAATTCTACTTCAAGTAATACTTCAGATAAAATAGTTCTTTCCTCTATAAGTCTGTCGATTTCGTATTTAACTTCCTCAACTTTTTCTATTCTTTCAAAAGCCATCGTCTGTGTTAAACTATTCACATTATACGGGGGTTTTATTTTATTCAATACCGCAATAATCTCTTCAGATGCAAAACAAATTCCAAGACGTATGCCGGCCATCGCATATGCTTTCGATAAGGTTTGAGTAACAATCAAGTTTGGATATTTATCCAGCTTATGTATCCAACTATTAATATTTGTAAAATCAATATAAGCCTCATCAATTATTACCAGACCCGGAAAATCTTCCAATAGACGAATAATTATATTTTCTGAAATACAATTGCCGGTAGGATTGTTTGGTGAGCAAAGGAATAATAGTTTCGAATTTTCGTCGGTATTCAGCTTAATCGCTTCTAAATCGGGCTGAAAGTCGCTGTTTAAAAGCACTTCCCTATTGTCGATGGCATTAATTCCTGCGAGTACGTTATACATACCGTAGGTGGGTGGTAAGGTGATCACATTATCCACTCCCGGTTCACAAAAAGCTCTAAATAATAAATCTAACACTTCATCGCTACCATTTCCTAAAAGAATCTGATTGATACTGACATGCTTCCTCTGGGCGAATAAGCCTTTAAGTTGCCTTTGCTGCGGATCAGGATATCGGTTCAAACCATTTTCAAACGGATTTTCATTTGCATCCAGAAAAACCATCTCCTGTCCAAAATCTGTAAACTCATCGCGAGCCGAGCTATACGGACTTAATAATGCCACATTACGTCTTACAAGCTTTTGTAAATTAAATTCTCTATTCATCGCGTAATCTGTTTAGACGAAGTGTAACTGCCTTCTTATGTGCCTGAAGTCCTTCAACTTCAGCCATTAACTCTATAGCCGGACCAATATTTTTAATACCTTCTTTACTTATTTTTTGGAAGGTCATACTTTTTGTAAAACTATCCAGGTTAACACCACTATACTGCTTGGAAAAGCCATTAGTTGGTAAGGTATGATTTGTACCTGATGCATAATCTCCGGCACTTTCGGGAGTATAATTACCTATAAATACGGATCCGGCATTCATGATGCTGTCAACGAAAAACTGCTCATCTTTTGAACAAACAATAAAATGTTCGGGTGCGTATTGGTTAATTAATGCGATTGCTTTCTCTCTTGATTCAATCAAAATTAATTTTGAATTTTCGATCGCCTGTGTCGCAATATTCTTTCGGGTTAGCAAAGCTAATTGCTTGATTATCTCTGACGATACCTTCTCCATAATTACTTCGGAATTGGTAACTAACATCACCTGACTATCTGCTCCGTGCTCTGCCTGCGAGAGTAGATCGGATGCAACAAATGAAGCATCGGCAGTAGCATCGGCATATACTAGTAATTCAGAAGGTCCTGCGGGCATATCTATAGCAACTCCATATTTGGTAGCCATTTGCTTGGCAACGGTAACATATTGGTTGCCGGGACCGAATATCTTGTAAACGCCTGGAATAGTTAAAGTACCGAAAGTTAATGCCCCAATGGCTTGAATACCTCCAACTTTATAAATTTCGGTAATGCCACATAGCTCCGCGGTATATAGAATTGCTGAATTGATCTCACCTTTATTATTAGGCGGGGTACATATCACAATTTCCCGGCAACCTGCTAGTTTTGCCGGAATTGCCAACATGAGTACTGATGAAAATAAAGGTGCAGTCCCACCCGGTATGTATAGCCCTACTTTTTGAATAGGACGCTTCTCTTGCCAGCATGTTACCCCGGTTGTAGTTTCAATCGAAATACGGTCAGTTTTTTGTGCTCCATGAAATTTTTCTATATTGGATTTGGCAAGTTCGATAGCATTCTTGAGCTCTATTGAAATATCATTTGAAGCTTTTTGAAATTCTTCTACGGAAACTTTTAGTTCTTCCACTGATGCTCCATCAAAAAGCTGTGTGTATTTGCGTACTGCATCATCGCCTTTAGTTCGGATTTCTGAAAATATTTCGGTGACAACAGCTTCTATATCGTCTATGGTTTTAGTGGGTCGCTTTATTATTTCGGCCCAATCACTTTCCGGAGGGTTAAATATTCTTTCCATTAAAGTACCATTTTCTCAATTGGACAAACCAGAATACCTTCAGCACCAGCCTCTTTTAACTGGTCAATAACTTCCCAAAAGACCTCTTGATTAATCACAGAATGTAAACTACTCCAACCTTCATTTGCCAGGGGAAGAACCGTTGGACTCTGCATCCCGGGTATTAATCTCACGATAGCGTCTAATTTATCGTTTGGAGCGTTGAGCAGCACATATCGGGAATTTCTTCCTTTTAGAACCGATTGGATTCTAAATTGTAATTTCTGTAATATTTTTTTAACAGGATCATTAATATCTGGTGAAACTGCTAATACAGCTTCACTCCTCATTATTACCTCTACTTCTTTTAAGTTGTTCTTGAAAAGTGTACTCCCGCTACTCACAATATCACAAATAGCATCGGCTAATCCGATATTGGGAGCAATTTCAACACTGCCGTTTATTACATGAACTTCTGCTTCTACACCCTTCGACCGCAGAAATTGTTGAGTAGTATTGGGATAAGAAGTCGCGATGCGTTTTCCATTTAGGTCATCTATCGAATCAAATTCAAAATTTTTGGACACAGCCAGCGACACTCGGCATCTAGAGAACCCAAGGCGCTCGGTGAACTTGATATTTCTTCCTTTTTCTATTAAGACATTTTCTCCTATAATCGCGCAATCAACCACACCATCAATAAGATATTGAGGAATGTCGCCATTACGTAAATAATAGATTTCCATTGGAAAATTTTTGGCGGAAGCCTTTAATTGATCACGACCGTTATCGATTGTAATTCCACAATCCTTTAGCAGGGCGAGAGAATCGTCGTGAAGTCTCCCAGCTTTTTGAATAGCAATTTTTAATTTATCCATATCTCACTTTTTTGCATTAAAAAACCCGCTTGAGTAACTCAAGCGGGTTTAGATATATTGAAAATTTACAAATACCATATCACCTCGCGAGAGCGAAGAATAGAATATGGTTATGATGTAAATTATTGGTGTACATAATTATGATACAAATAAACGAAAAATTGTTCAAAATTATGTGGAAAACCTGTAAAATAATTAGGCTTTAGAAGTGAGAATTTTCATAGATTTGTTGATAAGCCAAGCGTAATACTTAACATTCTAAGAATGAGGCTTTTCCAAAAATGAAAAATTTTTTAATCGCTTTTTCGGTTTTTATTGTTTGGTCTTTTTTCGGCCTATGGCTCTACTCATGGTTCGAAGCAGAAGAGATTAAAGTAAATGATGCTTCCGAACTCGCTGAAAACACTGCCAACGATTCAACTAAGAATATAATTGAAAATGGCGAACTTCCTGAGATAAATCTCGAAGAAGCTATGATTCTTACAGAGGATAGTATTTCCACAATTGAAAATATTGTCGAAGATTTCACGGTCGATTACGCCTTTAAAGCCATAAACGAAGAGGGTGATGTAATTTTCAAATACTCGGTTGGTACTTCATTTAAACAAAACAGTCCGGAAGTTTTTATTCCGAAGGAAGCAATCGATTACAAATACAAGATCAATTCATATCTTATTGAACATCCAAATAAAGAAGTACAAATTAATTCACTCTATGGAGCTTCAGAAAATTTTGATTCCCCTAATTTAGGTGTTCAAAGAGGCGAGAAAATAAAGGCAGAATTAATTGAAGTTGGTATTCCCGCTACACGCATTGTAATCAAACCCGTGATTAAAGGTATTGATTTTGATGAAAATGGTGTTTACAAAAATGGTATCTCATTCGCTTTTAAACCGTTGAATGAAGCCCGGATTAAAGACTTAAAAAATAAACTACCTGAACCAAAAATCGTTTATCCCAATTTCTCCAACTCTGGAATTCTCATAAATAAAAATCTAAAAAACCTATTTACAGAAGTTAAAGAATTGGTTGAAAATAATCCTGATTTAAGAGTAGAGATCATTGGTCACACCGACAATATTGGGAATAGTATCGACAACTATAAAATGGGGCTAAATTATGCCAGACAAGTGCATTGGTACTTAACGGCGAAAGGCGCTATAAAGAAATCTAATATTAAATCTACCTCCAAGGGTGAGGAAGAACCTATCGATACTAATAAATCTGAACGGGGAAGAATGGCAAACCGCAGAATCGAAGTAATTTTTTATTAAAGTTTAATGACGAATCTAACCGATTTTATCAATTCAATTCCCGATCTAGCCGGGATAATCATATTAATGTTTAGTACCTTTCTCATAGGCTACTTTTCGGCTTGGTGGTTTCAAAAGTCTAAATATAAAGCGTTGATTTCAAAATTAAAGTCTGAGGTGAATGAGTCTATTGTCCATAAAAATACTCGAGACATAGAGACTATTTTTACCGAGATCAGACCGAAGATCATTGAAGTTGTTAAAGAAACTCAGGAAGAAATAATGGTTGCTAATCCTGAGAAAACAGCTGAAAATGCTAAAACAAGCTACATAACTTATAATAAAAAAACACCGGAATTAGACTTCGACAGTTTTGGTTATGCAGACTCACATAATAAAGACAATCTTACTATGATAAAGGGTGTAGGACCCTACATAGAATTAAAGTTGAATGAAATTGGCATCTACAACTACGATCAAATAAGTCGGCTAAAAGAGTCAGATATTAGAATTATTACAGATCTTATTGATTTCTTTCCCGGAAGAATTGAGCGTGATAACTGGGTAGGACAAGCAGAAGCACTAAAAGAATATTAAACAATAGATACCCATGAAATTAGCCACGCTCGATTGGTTCCTTATAATTTCTTTTTTTATTGTATTTCTGGCTATTGGTATAATAGTAGCCAAAAAAGCCGGTAAGAACACACAGGAATTTTTCCTTTCCGGCCGAAATATGCCATGGTGGTTATTGGGAATCTCGATGGTTGCAACCACTTTTGCCGCAGATACTCCTGGTTTAGTAACGGAATTAGTTAGACAAAACGGTGTATCAGGGAATTGGGTATGGTGGGCAATGTTACTCACCGGGATGCTTACGGTATTCTTCTATGCTAAACTCTGGCGTCGCTCGGGCATCAACACGGATCTTGAATTCTATGAACTACGGTATTCGGGTAAATCGGCGAGTTTCCTGAGAGGATTTCGAGCTATTTATCTGGGTGTGATTTTCAACATTATCACAATGGCCGGTGTATGTCTTGCAGGAGCGAAGATTGCTAATATCTTACTGGGAATCTCTCAACAAGAAGCGCTACTCTATTCTTCTGTAATAGTTGTAATATACTCATCACTTGGCGGACTGAAAGGTGTATTAATAACAGATCTTATTCAGTTTATAATAGCGATGGTGGGTTCTGTTTGGGCTACAATTTATATCCTAAACATTCCGGAAATTGGTGGATTACAAAATTTATTGCAGCATGAAAATGTAGTAGGAAAATTAAATATCTTGCCCGATTTTTCAAATACTGAAATGCTAATCACCTTATTCATTATACCTTTCGCTGTACAATGGTGGAGCACATGGTATCCCGGCGCTGAACCCGGTGGTGGCGGATATATAGCACAACGAATGCTAGCGGCTAAGGATGAAAAAAATGCTACCTGGGCAACCTTGCTCTTCAATTTTGCACATTATGCAGTTCGACCATGGCCTTGGATCTTAGTTGGTTTAGCTTCCTTGGTGCTCTACCCTACCCTGGAAAGTATTTCAACAGCCTTCCCAGGACTTAGTGAAGATATGCAAGGACATGATGTCGCTTACGCTGCTATGATGACTTATTTGCCGGCAGGATTAATTGGTATCGTTTTAACTTCCCTTATAGCTGCATTTATGAGTACTATTTCCACCCAACTTAATTGGGGTAGCTCTTACATTGTGAATGATTTCTACGGAAGATTTATAAATACAACAGCCACTGAGAAACAAAAAGTTCTTGTAGGTCGTATTTCTACAGTACTGTTAATGGTATGCGCGGCTTTATTCTCCTTTTATATTAAATCTGCTAAGGACGTCTTTGACCTCTTACTACAAATAGGTGCAGGAACGGGACTACTTTTTATCCTAAGATGGTTTTGGAAACGAATTAATCCGTATAGTGAAATAGCCGCTATGGTAATTTCATTTTTAATTGCGGTATTCTTCTTTGTAAATGGAAAACTTGACAGTCCGTGGATTGAATTGGCAGGTTACTGGCAATTAGTTATTGGGGTCTTTGTTACGACTATCGGATGGATTATAGTAACGTTATTAACCCGCCCTTCAAATAAAGAAACTCTTGACAATTTTGAATCGAAAATCTTTGGAGCCGAAGACAAATTCCACAATATCAATTATAAAATCCTCGCTTTCTTTTTAGGAATTATAGGAACGTATAGCTTTTTATTCGCAACGGGATATTTTATCTATGGAAACACTGTGCCAGCCGTTATCTTGACGATTGTAAGCATTGTGTGTGGATTTGCATTGGTCAAAATCTGGAAGAAGATAAAATAGTATTTAATCCCAATAACAAATGCGCCACCTTTAAGAGGTGGCGCATTTGTTAATTATTTGAAGTATTTTAATTATTTCCGAGTATAAGCGGTAATCCGCTATCACCGGAGCCAATTACAATAACCTTGGAATTCGGAGATTCTGAGAGCTTAATAGTTGCATCTATTCCTTTATCCTGTAAAATCTTATCGGTTAGAGAGGCGCTTAGAATTCTGTTAGCATCGGCCTTACCTTGAGCTTCAATGATTACTTTCTCTGCTTCTTTTGCTGCGGTCACCAATCTAAATTCGTATTCTAAAGATTCCTGCTCTTGTCTCAATTTACGTTCAATCGCATCTTTAATGGTATTTGGCAGTGTAACATCACGTACTAATACTTCGTTTAACTGAACATATTGCTTGCTAAGGATTTTCTTAGTTTCAGCAAAAATTTCATCCTGAATAACATCTCTTTTACTTGAATAAAGTTGCTCCGGAGTATAACGCCCAACAACACTACGGGCCGCACTGCGAATTGCCGGTTGGATAACACGTTGCAAATAATCTTTTCCAAGTGATTGGTGCAGATTACCCAAATCCTTGTACACAGGCTCATACCAGGCAGATGCATCAATTTGAATTTCTAATCCATTTGATGAAAGAACCTTCATTTTCTCGAAGAGCTCCTGCTGACGTACTTCGTAAACAAATACTTTATTCCATGGCGCTACTATATGAAATCCTTCACTCATTGGGGGTTCATCAATTACAACACCTTCTCCAAAGGTCTTAAAGAGTACGCCGGCTTCTCCAGAATCGATAGTCACAGCCGACTTTGCCAGTAAGACTATTAGTAGAATAACCACAATTATTATAGGTATTCCAATTTTAGGTAATTTTTCCATGTTTCTTTATTTTTAGTATTATATAAGTCCGTTATATTTTCTGATAAACCATTCTAATGTTAGTGAAAGTATAATTAGGGCAAGTAGATATTTCCAATCGATTAAAGGTACTACTTTTTGTTCGCTTTTTTGTATTTGTTGAAATCTATCGTCCTTTAAAAGTGCATCGATTAAAATAGGCGTCTCATTTGTAAAATAGGCGTTTCCATTCGAATTAGTCGCCACTCTTTGGAGTTTCGTTACATTAGCATTTAGAAATTGTTGCTCTACATTAAAATCGAGAATTGTAAAACTTCCACTTCGTGATACCGCCTGGTCTCTAACCGACACAGTATAAGTGTAATTTCCCTGAGGGAGACTGTTTAAATCTACTTCATAGAAGTTATTTTTCAATAACATTGGAAATACTGTTCGCCTCTGTGTTTCTGTATTAAGCACCGTAATTGATAGCGAAGCTCTTGAATCGAATACAAAATTCTGGTCGAAATACTGTGCTGAAACTTTAATCTGATTATTATTATAGTAAAACGATTCATTATTCACCTCCAGTCTGCTTCGGCGTTTATTGGATGCTAAATATTGAACCAACTTCCCGAGAAAATTATCGAACTCTTCAAAACTATTGGTATCTAAATACGTCTGAGCGCGCCATTTCCACAACCCCTCACCGTCCCAAATTGCATCACGTTTCCCATTTAATTCCATGGTGGCAAGCATTTTACTCTCACTAGAAATACCATCGATTACTTGGTCCAGAATCACTTCATGAGGTACAGTTACTGTGAGGGACCCGAAAAGTGTCCTTAGAGGACGCATACCTTCAAATCCGATATTATCAATGGCGAAGGCACCGTAATTTGGATTTAGAAGCCCCAAAACATCCTCAGATTGATTGATGATTTCTTTGTTGTAATTATTCTGAACGGAATTTAGAAAATTCCAGTCTGTTTGAAGTCCGGAAATTACAAACGTATTCTTTTTTAATTTCTCTATTTCTGAATAGACCGCAGAAAAATTCCGATCGGGTTGATAAAGTATTATTAATTGATAATCATTTATTACTGCAGCACTTTCCGAAGGTTTTTTAATGGTAACAGTGCGTTGTTCGTTTGTTGTAATTGCCTTACGCAGCGCACCTATATCCGGATGTTTTATACTACTTACAATTAATACGTTGGTCGCTTGATCAATAACTTCGACGGCAAACAGCTTCGCATTATTGATTTCATTCTTTTCATCTTCTAAGGGCAGGATCTCTGCGGTATATTTCTGAAGACCTACTCTTGAAGCGGGCAGCGTAAAGGAGAGTGTTTTGGTATTTGCAGCTTCAGAAAAGCTAACATTTTCACGATGAACTATCCCGTTTCCTTGTCTTACCACGAATTGTGAGCTTACATTACCGGTTCCATTATATACTACAATTACTTCCACCGGAAACTGATTCTTTAAAAACGCATAGCGATTCGTATTTAGTTGTTCAATCTTAAGATCTGTATATTTTGTTGAATCACCGAGTATAATTGGGTACAATTGATTCTTGAATGAAGTCGTTGAAAATTCATAATCTGTACCAAGTGTTTGATTTCCATCGGTAAAAAGAATAGTAGGAGCGATTTCATTCTTGAAAAGCTCATTGATCGACACCAAAGCCTTTGAAATATTCGTATTGTTTTCCGAAAAGGAGAGAGAATCGGTTGTGTTTAAATCACTTCCGAAGGAAAAAAAGGAAAGGTCAAACTTGTCATTTAATTCTTGATTAGTTTTTAGTAGCTCTAATGCGTCAAGTAGATTTTGTGTTTGTTGTAACACGTCTATAGAGGTAGAATTATCTAAAACCACCGGTAGTTTCGGTTTTTCGATAGTATAAGTTTCACTTCTGAATTTCGGATTAATCAGTAAAAGTAAAATTGAAAAAAGTGTTACAAACCGGAGTATCCCGAAGAGCCAGCGCAAAGAGCTGCTATATGTAGATTTGTAACCATACATAAAGATCGACAGCCCTAGGGCTACTATGGCGGCGATAATTATAAAAAGGATTGTTTCTGCAGTCAATTTGTTTAGAGGTAACTAATAGAAACGTCAATATGTGACGCCATTGATTAGGTGAGCATTCCACCATCTACATTCATTACTTGTCCGGTAACGTAAGCAGAAAGATCGCTAGCTAGAAATACGCAAGCATTTGCAATATCTTCTGGAGTTCCACCTCTTTTTAAGGGAATAGCATCTCTCCAACTCTGAACTGTAGCCTCATCGAGTTTGCCGGTCATTTCAGTTTCAATAAAACCGGGAGCGATTACATTACAGCGAATATTTCTAGATCCTAATTCAAGGGCTACAGATTTAGAGAACCCAATAATACCTGCCTTCGATGCGGCATAATTAGTTTGGCCGGCGTTTCCTTTCACCCCAACAACAGAACTCATATTAATAATTGAGCCCATTCTTTGTTTTAACATGGTGCGTTGCACGGCCTTCGTCATGTTAAAAACCGATTTAAGGTTTACTTCAATTACCTTATCGAAATCGTCTTCCGACATCCGCATTAGAAGGTTGTCTTTAGTAATTCCGGCATTGTTTATTAGAATATCAATTGTTTCAAAATCTTCGAGAACATTGGCAATCAATGTTTCCGAGTCGGAAAAACTGGCAGCATCACTTTTATAACCTTTTATTTTTACATTCAGACTAGAAAGTTGTTTTTCGAGTTCATCGGCAGCCGCAGACGAAGAACTGTATGTAAATGCCACATTAGCACCATGCTTCGCGAATATTTCTACGATACCTTTTCCAATACCCCGACTACCCCCAGTGATAATGGCTGTTTTACCTTCTAATAATTTCATAAGCGAATTTAAATTTAACAAACCAAATATAACAAATCGTTGTGGCTTCTCCATAAAAAAAGCCCTGTGTTTTTTACAGGGCTTTTTTATATGATTTATTAATTATGCCAATACTTCGGCGACCTTCTTACCAATTTCGGCCGGAGAATCTACTACGTGAATTCCACATTCGCGCATAATCTTCTTTTTAGCCTGAGCTGTATCATCACTCCCTCCAACAATGGCACCTGCGTGACCCATTGTTCGTCCGGCAGGGGCGGTTTCACCAGCGATAAAACCAATTATTGGTTTTTTACTTCCACTGGCTTTATACCAGTTTGCAGCATCTGCTTCCAGATGTCCACCAATTTCTCCTATCATTACAACAGCTTCCGTTTCAGGATCATTAATCAATAACTCAACTGCTTCCTTAGTAGTTGTTCCTATGATTGGATCTCCTCCAATGCCAATTGCGGTGGTTATTCCCAGGCCTTGTTTTACAACTTGGTCTGCTGCTTCGTAAGTAAGTGTACCGGATTTTGAAACAACTCCAACAGTACCTTTTTTGAAAACAAATCCAGGCATAATACCTACTTTAGCTTCACCGGGAGTAATCACCCCTGGGCAATTTGGTCCGATTAAGCGACAGTCTTTGTCTTTTAAGTAGTCGGCTGCTTTTATCATATCCGCAATCGGTATACCTTCTGTAATGGTAATAATAACTTTTATTCCGGCATTAGCCGCTTCCATAATAGCGTCTGCGGCAAATGCTGGTGGTACAAAAATAATTGATGTATTAGCTCCGGTTTCTTTCACAGCCTGTTCTACTGTGTTGAACACAGGTTTCTCAAGATGTGTTTGTCCTCCTTTACCCGGAGTAACCCCTCCAACGACATTAGTTCCGTATTCGATCATTTGTTCGGCATGAAAAGTTCCTTCACTCCCTGTAAATCCTTGGACAATTATTTTTGAATCTTTATTTACTAAAACACTCATTATGTTCTGCTTCTTTTTATTAGTATTGGTAAAAATGATTTTGATGGCTATTTACGTCGAAAGAGACTAAAATAGTTTCAGAATTCGAGCGCAAATATACCTTTTTTTGCTCAATTTATTATAGGAATTAGACCTTAACCTTGTGATAAGATTCGGTAGTGTCGTCATTTTCTGTGACCGGCTGACTCACTTGATACCCTCGATAGAGTTTATCGTCCTTAATTTCCCAAATTGCTATAAAATGGGCGATTGCCAGCTCTTCATCAGGGTTTTCGATGGTACGGATATAATATTTGTATCTAATAGTAACATGGTTGTCGTCTGCTAATAAGTGACTCACCTCAACTCTAAGATCATCGTACGTTCTTTTTATTTCGGCAAAGAATTTAATAAGATCATCGTAATGCATAATTGTTAGTCCGTCGGCACTATTCCAAATAAGGACTATTTCGGGGTGAAAAAATGTTTCCAACACCAATTTATCTTTAAGAATATCGGATCGATAAAATCCTCTAACAATTTCTTTTGCCCTATTACTCATTATATTTTATCTAATTTATCTATTATATCCGGAATCAGCCGGATCGATGCCAATTCTTTGTATTTCTTTCTAAATTCGTCTGCCGGAGTTCCGAAATAAGATTTATGACCCGGAAGAGACTTACTCACGCCACTTTGTGCTGAGATAATAGCCTTTTCCCCAATTGTAACTCCGCTGGTAATTCCAACTTGGCCCCAGATGGTTACGAAATCTTCAATTAATACACAACCCGCGATTCCTACTTGCGAGGCAATTAAACAACGCTTCCCGATAATGGTATCGTGACCAATATGAACTTGGTTATCTAATTTAGTTCCATCACCAATTATGGTTGATGCCGAAACGCCTTTATCTATAGTACATAATGCCCCTATATCTACATTATTCTCAATAACTACATTACCTCCACTTAAGAGTTTATCAAATTTTTCGGGACGATTTTTATAGTAAAATGCATCTGCTCCTAAAACAGTTCCGGCATGGATTGTCACATTATTTCCGATAATTGTATTATCGTAGATGCACACATTTGAGTGGATTATACAGTCGTCACCAATGTGAACATTATTACCTACAAATACATTGGGTTGAATAACGGTGTGTTTGCCTATAACAGCAGAATCGGCTATTACAGCTCTTGCAACTTCAAAAGGTCTAAAATGATTGGTGAGCTTATTAAAATCGGCAAAAGGGTCTTCAG
>CBDUGY010000048.1:0-20353 GCA_965367015.1 uncultured Ulvibacter sp. | reverse complement strand
GTGTATGTGTATTTTAGGTATAGTGATTCTGCTAGGGTGATGGTGGTGATCAATAATTCTGAAGAATTGAAAACATTAAGTCTCGATAGGTTTTCTGAAGGTCTAAACGGTGCTTCAAGTGGAATAGAAATTATTTCCAAAGAAACTGTTATCTTATCCAACAACCTTAAAGTTGCACCCCATGCAGCTATGATAATAGATTTAAAATTATGAATGTAATGTCCAAATTCATTGTGATGATAGCTGTATTAGTCTTTGCAACAGGTTGCAAGGTTAATATTGATGTTGATGACACCAATAACCCCCCAACGTTTCAGCTTCCTACCGAACTGGAAACTCTGGAAAACGGGCGGTTAGTTCGTATCGATAGCTTTCCGTCTAAATATGTCACACCACGTGGGATCGATGTATGGCTTCCCGATGCATACGACCCTTCAAAGAAATATGCTGTGATATACTTAAATGATGGGCAGCGTTCATTTACCGGGGAAGCAGACAGAAAGGGAAGAGAACTTATGGCCGATGAGAATGCCACGAAACTAATGGAAGCCGGATCAATTAAAGATGTCATTTTTGTTGGAATTCATAGTATTGGTAAAATTCGGCATAGCGATTACTTCCCAAAAAAACCGTTTGATGCATTACCCCAAAAGCTTACTGATTCATTAATGCGTATCGGGAAGGCAATGAATATGAATACGAAAATCAATTCAGATAATTACTTAAAATTTATAGTAGAAGAAGTTAAACCTTATATTGATGCTTCTTATAGTACCTACACCGATTTTCGAAACACCTTTATATCCGGAACAAGTATGGGTGGACTCATATCTATGTATGCAGTCTGCGAGTATCCTCAAGTTTTTGGCGGCGCCGCATGCATGTCGACGCATTGGCCCGGCTTTTTCCCTTCTAAAGATAATCCGATTCCGGATGCGTTTTTTAGCTATATGAGAGAAAATTTGCCATCGAGTGATACACATAAATTTTATTTCGATTTCGGAAATAAAGGGATGGATCGTTTTTACGTTCAATACGAAGATGAGGTAGATGCTATTTTTGAAGCAAAAGGTTACACAGAAGAATCTTTCGTGAATTCGCTTATCGACGGTGGAAATCACTCAGAAGCATACTGGAGTGAACGCTTTGATCGACCATTACTGTTTCTGCTGAAAAAAGACTAATGTATGAGAATCTTTATAATCGTAATAACCCTAGTCTTATTTGCTTCATGTAAATCAACGGGTGTAGATCGAAATCAGACTGTAATTGAAGCTCAATTAATCTCAGACGCTGTGCTGGCCGGAGGAAAATTATATCGGGTTAATCCTTTTCCCAGCAAATACGTTGAAGCTAGAAAGGTTGATATTTGGACGCCGGAAAATTATTCTGAAGATCGAAAATATTCGGTTTTATATATGCATGACGGACAGAATCTATTTGATGCCACTACTACTTGGAACGCGCAGGAATGGATGGTGGATGAGATTGCAACAAATCTTATGAAAACCGATTCAATCAAAAATTTTATTGTTGTAGGAATACATAGTATCTCTGAACTGCGGCATTTCGATTATTTTCCTCGGAAGCCATTTTTAATGCTGACACAGAAAAATCAGGATTCTATTATTCAAGCCACCCATATAGATAATCCTGAAATTTCGATTGAAAGCCTGAAATCTGACGACTATCTGAAATTTATAGTTTCGGAATTAAAACCTTGGATAGATAAGAATTATTCTACGTCCAAAGGAGCCAAGAATACTCTAATAGCTGGTTCTAGTATGGGGGGACTCATTTCTATGTACGCGATTTGTGAATATCCTGATGTTTTTGGAGGTGCGGCATGTATTTCAACCCATTGGCCCGGATTTGTGCCTCAAGAATATAACCCTTTACCGAATGCTTTTTACAGCTATCTTCGGAAAAACCTTCCGTCACCTAGCAATCATAAAATTTACTTTGATTTTGGCACAGAAACTTTAGATCAATATTATCCGCAATATGAAGCACCTATCAATGCTATTTTTAAGGATAAAGGCTATTCTGAAGAAAACTTTAGAAACTTAAAATTTGAAGGTGCAGACCACTCTGAAGCATCTTGGCAAAAGAGATTTGATATACCCTTAACCTTTCTTTTAAATAAATCATAATTATGAAACTCTTCTATCCCCTTTTTGTATTGCTAACTTTTTACGCATGTAAAGAATCCGATACACAAATTACACCGGACACAGATTTTATAAAGGGTATGGCAACTCCTGTTTATTTAAAAGTAAATAGCGGGGATATTTTATTAACCGATTACTTTTTAGATACTTCTCACATCGATTCGGTGGCAACAAGTAAGTATTACGACGTCGTTTTAATTGATAATAACGAAAAGGTGCGATTTAAAATGGGAGAATCAACCCCGTTAGTGGTAAACCTGAGAATATGGGCTAAAGGGATTCCAAATGATATTCCATTGTTTAAAAGTGCCGACAAACCTTTTAGTATTTCCTTGCCTGACGCCGATAAAAAGTACAGTGAGGTAATGATTAAGGGCGAATTTACTGATAATTGGCAACTCCAACCTTTGCAGTATAATGAAAACGTCTGGACCTATTCGGGGAGCGTAACTCCTGGTGATCATCAGTATGTGTTAGTTATCGACGGGAAAGAAACCCCGGACCCTACCAATCCAAATACTACAAGTAATGGGATGGGTGGGACCAATTCACTGCTATCCATTGCAACCAATGAGGAGAAAATCGCTTTTATACAAACAAAGGATATAACGGAGGATGGTTTTACGCTTTCAACTACTCAACCGGTAGAAAATATTGTAGCTTATCTGAATAATCAATTGATAGGATCAGAAAATATTTCGATCACAGATAATAGTGTAGCTATAAAGCTTCCACAAAGTAGTGATTCACGATCATTTGTTAGAGTATATGCGAGTAATAAATTCGGTAGAAGTAATGATGTATTGATACCACTTTCAGAAGGAACAATAATCACCGATGCATCCCAACTAAATAGAACCGATTTCCATACACAAGTCATGTATTTTTTAATGGTTGATCGATTTAAAGATGGCGATCCTTCGAATACAAAGAAAGTAGAAAACGACAGTATCCTTCCAAAAGCAAATTACTATGGTGGGGACTTGCAGGGAGTCTTAGACAAAATAAATGATGGATATTTTAGTAATTTAGGTATTAATACAATTTGGTTATCTCCAATAGTTCAAAACCCGGAAGGTGCATATGGAAAATACCCTGAGCCTCTAACTAAATTTTCTGGCTATCATGGGTACTGGCCAATAAGCAGTACTAAAGTTGATTATAGATTCGGCGATGAAACACTTCTGAAAGAGCTGATTGCACATGCCCATAAAAATGAGATGAATGTCATTTTGGATTATGTTGCTAATCACGTACATGAAGAACATCCGGTTTATAAGCAACATCCAGATTGGGCTACCAATCTTTATTTACCAGACGGTTCCATGAATACAGAGCGTTGGGATGATCATCGCTTAACAACTTGGTTCGATACCTTTATGCCTACTTTGGATTTCAGTAAGCCTGAAGTAATTGAAAAAATGACCGATTCTGCCGCTTTTTGGGTCACCAATTATGATATTGATGGTTTTCGGCATGATGCGACCAAACACATTCAGCTAGAATTTTGGCGAACCTTAACCAAGAAGGTAAAAGAACGAACAAACCGCCCTATTTTTCAAGTTGGTGAGACTTATGGGAGTCCGGATTTAATCAGAAGTTATATAAATACCGGAATGCTGGATGGACAATTCGACTTTAATTTGTACGACGCCACGGTAAATGCTTTTGCGACCGACGCTTCTTTCGAGAGATTGGCAAATACATTTAAGCAAGGCTTGAATTATTACGGTAGCCACCACCTTATGGGAAATATTTCCGGCAACCAGGATAGAGCGAGATTTATAAGTTATGCTTCCGGAGATGTTCGATTTGATGAAGATGCGAAGAAGGCCGGATGGACAAGGGACATCGGGATGAGTGATACTACTGCATATAACAAATTAGCCATGTTGCAGGCGTTCAATTTAACGACTCCCGGAATCCCTTGTATCTATTATGGAGATGAATACGGAAGTATTGGCGGAAATGATCCTGACAACCGCAAAATGATGAAATTCGATAGTTTGAACGAACACGAGAGTAATTTGAAAGTACGAATCTCAGAATTGGTGAATTTGCGGCGCAACTCTATGGCTTTACAATACGGGAGTACTAAGATATTGAGAGCAGACAGTAATGTTATGATTGTTGAACGCAGCTATTTTAACGAAAAGGTTATCGTTGTTTTCAACAAATCGGAAAACGCCATAAACTATGAGAATGAGACGATTCCCAATAATGATTTCAGAATACTAAAAAAATAATTTAATCCCTACCCGAAGTTAATTTCGGAAGAAAAAACAGAATCATGAAAAAAATACTTTTAGCTGCCTCGATTTTAATCTTCCTCGCAGCATGCAAAGAAAAAGTCAAAACAGAAACAGCTTCTGAAGAGAAAAATGAACGTTTCACACCCATTAATGACGAAGTACTTGAATCTTCGGTAATTTATGAAGCAAATATTCGCCAATACTCGAAGGAGGGTACTTTCGATGCCTTTACAAGAGACATCCCACAGTTAAAGGAGCTGGGTGTAAAAGTAATTTGGTTAATGCCGGTTTTTCCAATTTCAGAAACAAAAAGAAAAGCAACGGGAGGAGATTTTGCCAGTTTAATCGAAGATGAAGCGGAACGTAAAAAAATGCTGGGAAGCTACTATGCAGTATCAGATTTTACAGAAGTAAACCCCGAATTCGGCACCAAAGAAGACCTGAGGGAATTGATAAAAACAGCACATGAAAATAATATGTACGTTATTCTTGATTGGGTTCCTAATCATACTGGTTGGGATCATGTCTGGTTGAAAGACCATCCCGATTACTACACCAAAAATGCTAAGGGAGAAATTACCGATCCCTTAAACGAAGATGGAACGTCAGTGGGTTGGGCGGATGTAGCCGATCTTAATTACGACAATAAGGAATTATGGGACGAAATGACTAATGATATGAAATATTGGATTACTGAAGAGGGGATTGATGGTTTTAGGTGCGATGTAGCCGGATCGGTACCGGTTGCCTTTTGGGAATATGTGATTCCGAAGCTACGCGCCGAAAAAGACGTATTTATGCTCGCCGAAGCCTGGGAGCCTGAATTATTGAAAGGTAATTTATTCGATATGGCGTATGCCTGGGAAGGACATCATATTATGAATGAAATTGCCAAAGGAAAGCAGGGTGTGAAAGATTGGGATAATTATATGATAAAGATGGATACGGTGTACGAACAGAATGATTTCCTTATGAATTTCATCACCAATCACGACGAAAATTCATGGAATGGAACTGTAAGAGAGCGCATGGGTAATGGGGCTGAAGCTTTATTGGCGATGAGCTATACGGTTCCCGGAATGCCTTTAATCTATAGTGGTCAAGAGTATGACCTGGATCATCGCTTGAAGTTTTTTGAAAAAGACAGTATTCCAAAGACCAAAGGTGAGGTATGGAATACCCTCAAAAAGTTAGGAGATCTGAAATCGGCAACGCCAGCCCTTGATGGAGGTAAAAAATCTGCTGGTTATGAACGATTGAGAACAAGTAATGATGAGAAGATTCTTGCATTCAAACGAAAAAAAGATGGTTCTGAGTTGATCTTTGTAGCAAACCTGAATGATGCACCACAAAATTTTATGCTCAAAACATCCGGACAATATACAAACGCCATGACGGGGGAAGGGTACAATGTTGATCCGAGTCAAGTTCTTAAATTCAAACCTTGGCAGTATTTGATTTTAGTCAACTAAATCGAAGGCTCCCAACAGGAGCTTTTTTTACGACTTATTAACCGAAAACGTTATAGTTTCTATAAGTAATTGTACAGTTTGTTTTAATAGTATAGCTTTACAGTAATGAGTACAAGAATAAAAAAAATTGGTGTTCTCACTAGTGGAGGAGATGCTCCCGGTATGAACGCCGCAATAAGAGCGGTGGTTCGTTCCTGTGCCTATCATAAGCTCGAATGTGTAGGTGTCTATAGAGGTTATCAAGGCTTAATCGAAGGTGATTTTGAAGTGTTAGATGCACGATCTGTAAAAAATATTATCAATCGCGGCGGAACTTTCTTAAAAACTGCAAGATCTAAGGAGTTTCATACATTCGAGGGGAGAAAAAAAGCCTTCGAACATCTCAAGAAAGCAAATATAGATGCTTTGGTAGTAATAGGGGGTGATGGAACCTTTAAAGGTGCAATAGTTTTTAATGAAGAATTCAACTTCCCAATAGTCGGACTTCCGGGTACGATAGACAATGACATTAATGGCACCGATTTTACGATTGGTTACGATACTGCCTTAAATACTGTGGTAGAGGCAATTGATAAAATTAGAGACACTGCAAATTCTCACAATCGATTATTTTTGGTTGAAGTAATGGGGCGGGATGCTGGTGATATAGCCCTCAATGCCGGAATTGGAGCAGGTGCTGAGGAAATATTAATTCCGGAACAAAATATGGGGAAAGATCGCTTGGTCGAATCGCTAAAAAGAAGTAAAAAGTCTGGCAAGTCCTCCAGTATTGTAGTTGTAGCTGAAGGAGATCAAATTGGTAAAAATATCTTTGGATTGGCAGATTATATTCGTCAAAATCTGGAAGAATACGAAGTAAAAGTAACGGTATTAGGTCATATTCAAAGAGGAGGAGCACCAAGTTGCTATGATAGAGTACTGGCAAGCAGACTGGGAGTTGGTGCAATTGATGCCTTGCTAAATGGGGAAAGGGATATGATGATCGGAATTGTTCATAATAAAGTAGTTTCCGTTCCCTTTACGGAGTCTCTAAAAGGATCGAACAATTTAGATCTCGACTTAATTAGAGTGGCAGATATTACATCAGTATAGAAAATACTTAAAGACAGCACATAAATAAATAACCGCAAAACATTTAAAACAAGTATGAGCATTAAAATAGGAATCAATGGTTTTGGCCGTATAGGAAGATTGGCATTCAGAATAGCCTCACAACATAAAGACATAGAAATAGTAGCCGTGAATGATTTGTTAGATGTAGATCATCTTGCCTATTTGTTGGAGTACGACTCTGTCCATGGAAAGTACCCCGGTTCAATTGAAGTTTCAGATGGCCATTTAGTTGTAGAAGGTAAAAGCATTCGAGTAACAGCTGAAAAAAACCCTGAAAATTTAAAATGGGATGCCGTTGGTGCCGAAATCATAGTTGACTGTACAGGAATTTTTAAAGAAATCGATTCGGCTGAGGCTCACCTAAAAGCCGGAGCGAAGAAAGTCGTAATTTCTGCACCGTCTAAGTCAGCACCTATGTTTGTCATGGGAGTTAATCATCAAGACGCTAAAGCGACAGATAAAATTGTTTCCAATGCCTCGTGTACTACAAATTGTTTAGCACCCATGGCCAAGATTATCGATGATGAATACGGCATAGTTGAAGGATTAATGACCACTATTCATTCTGTCACAGCATCTCAAGCTACGGTTGATCAGCCGTCCAGAAAGGACTATCGTTTGGGACGAAGTGCCTTAATTAATATTATTCCTTCTAGCACCGGTGCTGCGGTTGCCGTAACTAAAGTTATTCCGAATTTGAAAGGTAAGTTAACCGGAATGGCTTTCCGGGTGCCTACTGCAAATGTATCGGTTGTGGATTTAACGGTGAGGGTTGAAAAATCTACCAGTTATGAAGACATCAAAAAGTTGTTTAAAAAAGCTGCGGAAGGAAAATATAATGGGATAGTAAACTATACTGATGAGAATGTAGTTTCTCAGGATTTTGTAAGTGACCCGCATACCTGTACATTTGATGCCGAGGCTGGGATGGAGCTTAATAATAAATTCTTTAAGTTAGTAGCTTGGTATGATAACGAATATGCGTATTCGGCTAAATTAATTGATCTTACTGCGCATATAGCAACGCTTTAATTTATGATTTTAATAACCGATGGCGGTTCTACAAAATGTGATTGGATACTGTTAAATTCCGAAGGTGAGATAGTACTTAAAACTCGAACTGAAGGCTTAAATCCTGCGGTTGTGTCTCCCGATGAATTAAAGAGTAGAATTATTGCCAATCCCGAACTGCAATCGATCTTTCAAAAGGTTAAAGTTCTCGACTTTTATGGTGCCGGTTGTGGTACGAAAACCCCGGTAAAGTTGCTCAGGGAGTTATTAATCGATCTATTTCCTCAAGCCGTGGTGACTGTTAATGAAGACACTGTCGCTGCCGTGTACGCTGCTTCTACTGAACCCGGAATTGTTTGTATTTTGGGTACAGGTTCCAATAGTTGTTATTTCGATGGAAATGAAATACATATGAGTGTGGCGTCACTTGGATATACTTTAATGGATGAAGCAAGTGGTAATTACTTCGGAAAACGCCTGATTCGCGATTATTTCTATAAAAAAATGCCCGAAGTTTTATCAAAAGAATTCGAAAAACGTTTTAATTTAGAACCGGATGAGATAAAATTAAATCTCTATAAAAGACCTAATCCCAACATGTACTTAGCGTCTTTTGCCGAATTTATATTTAACCCGGGAGATGAACGACCTTTGTCGGCACAAGATATTAATGGCTATTTTTATAAACTGATTAGCGAAGGCATGACGAAATTCATTGAATATAGAATTCTTTGTTATAAGGAAGCACAACATGTACCTATCCATTTTATAGGTTCTATTGCACATTTTAGTGAAGATATTATTAGGGATTGTATGAAGCCCTATCATCTGGAATTAGGTAGTATAATAAGACGCCCTATAGATGGTTTAATTACTTATTACAGAGAAAATAGAATTTAAAGATTGAAGAATACTGTAGAATCAACGCACTAACTAAAAATGTCCTTACCAAAAATAAATCCGACAAAAACTCAGGCCTGGAAACAATTAGAGGTTCATTTTGCGTCCATGAAGGAAACCAGAATGCAGGATTTATTTGCGAACGATTCTCTGCGTGCTGAAAATTTGAAAATTGAATGGAAAGATTTTTATTTAGATATTTCTAAAAACATTATTACTACGGAAACATTAGCGCTGCTAATGGATCTCGCCGAAGAGGTAAAACTTCAGGAAGCGATAAAGTTTCAGTTTGAGGGAAAAAACATTAACGAAACCGAAGACAGGGCGGTGCTACACACCGCCCTCCGTGATTTTTCAGAAATGAAGCCTGAAGTACAACTGTCTCTTCAGAAAATGAAAAAATTCTCCGAAGAAATAATTCAAGGCAAATGGAAGGGTTATACTGCTAAACCTATTACAGATGTCGTAAATATTGGCATTGGCGGGAGCGATCTGGGTCCCGATATGTTGACAGAAGCCTTGGCATTTTATAGAAATCACCTTAAACTTCATTATATATCGAACGTTGATGGAGATCACGTAAATGAGGTATTAAAGAAACTAGACCGGGATACTACCTTATTTATAATTGTCTCTAAAACATTTACCACACAAGAGACTTTAAGTAACGCAAATACTATCCGACAATGGTTTTTGGAAGCTGCTTCAAAGTCCGACGTTGCAAAGCATTTTGTAGCAGTTTCCACCAATGTTAAAGCCGTTACAGATTTCGGCATTGCCTCAGATAATATTTTTCCAATGTGGGATTGGGTTGGCGGTAGATTCTCACTTTGGAGTGCAGTAGGTCTTTCTAGCTGTTGTGCAATAGGGTATGCAAATTTTGAAGATGTTTTAAAAGGAGCGAATGCGATGGATGAACACTTCAGAAAAACAAAACTTTCAGAAAATATCCCTGTTGTACTTGCGATGCTTTCCATTTGGTATAATAATTTCTTTAAGGCAGAAAGTGAAGCGGTTGTTCCCTATTCGCAATATCTAACTAAACTTGTCCCTTATCTACAGCAAGCTGTCATGGAAAGTAATGGAAAGAGCATTGATCGCAACGGCAAGCCAGTTGACTATCAAACCGGGACGATTGTCTGGGGTAGTACAGGGACCAATGCACAACATGCATTTTTTCAATTGTTGCATCAGGGAACGAAGCTAATTCCGGCTGATTTTATCGGGTTTATAGAACCACTTTTTGGCAATACTTCACATCACAATAAGTTAATGTCAAACTTTTTTGCTCAGACCGAAGCCTTGGTGATGGGCAACGAAGGTGTTTCCACAGAAAATAATTTCAGAAAATTTCAAGGTAACAAACCCACCAATACCTTCCTTATAAAAAAATTAACACCTAAGAATTTAGGAAGCCTTATCGCATTGTACGAGCACAAAATATTTGTACAGGGAATTATTTGGAATATTTACAGTTACGATCAATGGGGCGTTGAATTAGGGAAAAAAATCGCTACGTCGTTATTGGAAAAGATAGAAAACAATATCATGGTTTCCGATAACTCCTCAACCCAAAAATTACTTTCCATATACTTAAAGCGATAGTTTAATAAAATACCGCGATTCAACGACAGTTTAGAGCAACTCCGTAAGGGATTAGTATTGAGTACTCGATTAGATGATTGTCTAAAAGCAAGATAAACGGAGCAATGATTGGGCGATGTTCTCAGTTTAAAGAGAGGAATTGTAATATAAATCTGTCATATTCAATTTTTTTAAAATCCATGAAGAAATCTGTGGCTTCTCAGAAAAGGTTTTTCTATTTTTATGTCTTAACCAAATGTATTTTAATTTATGGGAACTACACCTAACACAGTAAAATTAAGTGATGCCGAAACCTGGACTAAGAAATGGAGAGGGGTTGAAGGAACGTATAATAAACATCAAAGTTGTCATGGATTCTTGATACCAGCCGATGACTTACGCGGATTGCTAGCCGAATTTGACGGACAAAAAGGTACGCAGTACGTGAGAGCCTATTTGGCAGTAGATGAAAATAATGTGGAAAAACTAGTGATTGTTGCAACTCAACCGGAAGACGGGGGTGCTAGTTACAAAGATATCATTACCGGATATAATGGAACCGGTGATATTTGGGATTTTACTAAGCCTTGCCCTCCTAAATGTGATATAAATAGTCCTCTAAATAAATAATGATAGAATTTTTTGATTACATCGCTGATTTTACAGTGTTCTTTTCGGCTGTAAATGCGGCACTATTTCTTAAAAGCTTTACTTCAAAAAGTAAAGCTTTTAAGCTATTTACTATTTACCTGGTCTCAGTTGCTGTGATTCAAATTTCCGCCTATATTGTTGGCTCAATATTTCATACGCATAACATTTTTCTATCTCACTTCTATTTTATTTTCCAATTTATATTCCTTTCATTATTTTATTTTGAATTATTGAAGTTTAAATGGATAAAATGGTTGCTCATCATAGTCCTGGGGTTAACTGGGTTTCAATATGTGGTTAATCCGGAAATATTCTTTAGATATAATCCCATTGGAATGAGTATTACCCATAGTGTTTTAGTACTTTATGCTCTTCTGTATTTTTATAAAATTCTCAGTGCGAGTGAGGAATTTTTAATCATAAATATCGGAGTGTTTTTTTATTTATTGTCGAGCGCATTGATCTTTGCATCGAGCAATCTTGTTTTCAATTTGAATATTTCGCAGGAAAACATCTCGCTACTCAGCGACATTAACGTGATACTTTATTTAGTCTTTCAAATACTTATTTTTATTGAATGGTACCGGAACTATCGCAACAAAATTTCAGTTAACATATGACAGAAGTTTTAAATGGTGAAGATCAAATTATCTCTATTGTTTTTATGGCGGTAGGGCTGTTGGTATTCATGTCTATTGCTATTATATTATTCGTCTATTTCTCGCGAAGAAAGATTATGAGAACCGAGCTTGAAAAGGCAACAATGCAGATTGAACATCAAAAGGAAGTAATACAATCAACCTTAATTACACAGGAACGGGAGCGAGGTAGAATTGCTCAGGACCTGCATGATGCTATTAGCTCTAAACTCAATATTGTGTCATTAAATGCTAACATTTTAACAGAGGAAAATATTTCCTCAGAGGATGCTAATAAAATTGGTGAAAGTATTTTGAAGGTGACTACCAATGTTTTAGAAAGTTCGCGAAAAATAGCGCACGATTTACTGCCTCCAACTCTAGATAAGTTCGGGTTAGAGGCGGCCCTGGAAGAACTCTGCGAAGAAGTGAGGGATACTGGAGCTTTCAAGATTATGTATGGAATCGAATATCCCCATAGTTTTTTAACTTCAGAAAACGAATTGCATTTATTCAGAATTGTACAAGAGCTATTCAATAATTCAATAAAACATTCCGAAGCTTCAGAAATACAACTCAAGGTTCTAACGATCGATGATCGTTTGACGCTACAGTATTCTGATAATGGCAAGGGCTTCGATTTGGCGTCTAAACGAAAGGCTAAGGGATTAGGGATGAGTGGCCTGGAGAATCGCGTGGCTATTTTAAATGGAAATCTTAACTTTGAGACTTTTCCTGGCAGCGGAATCAAGGTAAGTGTAACAATTAAATAATTTAAATGCAGATAAATATTGGCATAGCCGACGATGAAGAATTATTTAGAATTGGAATTGCACATATTTTGTCACGTGATCCAGAAATTAATGTAGTATTTCAGGCATCTAACGGGAAAGAGTTACTTCAGCTGTTAGCGTCAACGAAGCCACAGCCGGATATTATTATGACCGACATAAAGATGCCGGAGTTGAATGGAGTGGAAGCCACTAAAATTATAAGTCAGACACATAAAGAAATAGGCATTATTGCTCTCACCACATATAACTCTAGGCCGTTTATACGAAATATGATTGATGTTGGAGCAAGTGCGTATTTAGTAAAAAATTCGGCTCCGGCAGATGTTATTCATACCATTAAACAAGTATATTATAAAGGGTTTTACTACGATAATGAAGTTTTATCAATTATCAATGAAAGGAGTAGCTATCAGAACTGTATTAAAGAAAAATCTGTATTCGATGAAGATTTTCTCACTACACGGGAGCGTGAAATTTTAGAATTGATTTGTAAGCAATTTACCACACAAGAGATTGGTAAGAAATTGTGTATTAGTCCAAGAACAGTCGAAGTGCACCGTAAAAACCTTCTCGAAAAAACAGGTGTTAGGAACATTGCCGGATTAGTCATTTTTGCGATAAATAATAACCTTATTCCTCGTATAATCATCGAATAATTCCATTTTATACCTTGTTGAAATAAGGGGTTAATACCCCAAATTACTACACTACCCACCTCTTTAACCAATTTTTGAGCACCTAAACGAATAGTTTTTTGTGTCTTGTAAAATTAGCCTGTTAATTGTGTAACTTTAGTATTCAGTTCTATTCTAGAACTTTAACTAAATTCCAGACTAACTGCGATGGTAGATTATACACTCACAAATAAATTAAAACAAACTGTTCATATTGCACAAGCTATCGCTCGTGAATATGCGAATGAAAAGTATTCTGCCGCGCATTTGTTGAAGGCATTGCTTCATAAAGATATTGGATTAATGAAGTTTATAGATACTATGGGGCAAGATGCATACTATGTAGAAGAATGGGCAGAAGTACGACTAGAATCTTTACCGAAAACCGCAAAGATTCCCGAGAATCCAATTGGTGATTCATCGGTAGAGGCCGTTTTCTATGAAGCCGATAATATTAAATTAAAATTAGGCATTGACGACGTAAATGAATACTGTTTATTGATCTCCTTATGTACTCCCGGGGTTGGATTTTCGTATGATCAATTAAAAACGTTTCCACTTACGGCAAATGAAATTATCGATCACTTAGGAAAAGGAAGTTCGGGCTCTACAACTGCTTCGGCTGGAACGACAACAAAAAGTGGGGGGAAGATAAAAAGCAGTGGCGGATCCGGCGGCTCCACCCTACAAAAATATTGCGTAGACAAAACTTCCGAAGCAAGAAATGAAACAATCGAGAATATTTCGGGAAGAGATTCAGAAATTAAAATGATCACTGAAATACTTGGTCGAAGATCAAAACCAAATGTATTGATTTTAGGAGATCCCGGAGTAGGGAAGACTGTAATGATGAACGGACTCTCTTATGCTACGATTAATGAAAACATTCCGGGACACTTAAAAGATGCAAGAGTTTTTGAACTGGATTTCATTAATTTAGTTTCAGGAGCAGGTTATAAAGGCGAGATCGAGGATAGATTGCAAAAGGTATTTAATGAATTAAAAGAATTTGATAAGCCCATACTGTTAATTGATGAACTTAAAAATATAACTGATAAAACCTCTGGAAATCAAGGGTTGGTTAATATTCTGAAATCGGAATTGGTGAAAGGCGGCCTCACAATTATTGCTACAGCCACCAATGATGCCTTCAGAAAACATATAGAACCGGATGAAGGTTTGTTGCGACAATTTGAGATCGTTAGGCTTATGGAGCCCAGCGAGGAAGAGGCGCACCGAATGATTATGAATTCGGTCTCATATTATTCCGATCATCATGAATTAGACATAGATTCGGAGACGATAACGGAGGCAATTCGTTTGGCTAAACGTTATAACAAGGAACGCAGTTTGCCCGATTCTGCCTTGGATTTGATCGACAGGACAATGTCCGCAGCCAAATTTATGGTAGAAACTTCGGTACCGGAGATTACATCACTAAAAGAAAGGCTTGACGCTCTTAAAAAAGAGAAGATGGAGTCGCACAGAGTTCTTGCGGAACAGAACTGGATGTACCGACAAATGCAGGACAAGTTAAGTTACCTATTATTTACGGAACTTGGTGAGGATGACCATTTCGAAAATATTTTGGAACCGAAAGATGGTTTTAAAACTTTGAATAATCTCTTAGAAAATCTGAAGAAGGTTGCTGAAAAAGATAAGAAAAGTATCAACAAGAATGATATTGCATCAACGATAGCAAACAAAACTGGAATTCCTACAGGGAAGTTGCAATCTGATGAAAAAGAACGTCTTCTCAATATGGAAGAGGTGTTACAACAACGTGTAATTGGCCAGGATCACGCTTGCAAGACTATAACTGAAGCAGTTTTGGAGTCGCGTTCAGGTCTTAGCAAACCGGGTTTACCTATTGGTTCATTTTTCTTCTCCGGACCTACGGGTACAGGTAAAACAGAATTGGCCAAGGCGCTGGCAGAGTTTCTTTTCCAGGATGAAAGTTCGATTATTCGTTTCGATATGTCTGAATTTAAGGAAGAACATTCGGCAGCACTCTTATATGGAGCCCCACCGGGTTATGTAGGATATGAAGAAGGAGGATTACTTGTCAACAAAATTCGACAAAAGCCTTATTCCATAGTGCTTTTCGATGAAATTGAAAAGGCCCACCCTTCAGTTTTCGATATTTTCCTACAGATTTTAGATGAAGGAAAGCTACACGATAGATTAGGAAAAGAAGGAGATTTTTCGAACGCAGTGATACTGTTTACGTCAAATATTGGAAGTCAGAATATAGTCGATTCCTTCGGAAAGGGAGTCATTCCCAAATCAAGCGATCTTTTAGAAATGATGGGTAATCATTTCAGACCGGAATTTTTAGGAAGACTTACGGAGATTATTCCATTTTCACCTATTACTGAAGAAAATATCGGCAAAATCTTTAAAATTCAGCTAAAAGATCTTTACAAGGCATTAGATAAACAAGAAATCGAGCTGGAAATAAGCGAAAAAGCTACGGCTATGCTAGCTAAAAAGGGATTTACTCCCAAGTATGGGGCACGTCCGTTACGCGGTGTAATTAGAAGCGATTTGAGATCCCCATTATCTAAAATGATCATTTCAGGAAAGATCGCGAAGGGTACAAAAATTAAATTAGACCTCGACAAGAAAAATGAGTTGAAATGGAATATTACTTAAATTTTTGTAAGAAAAATTTAAAAAAAACCTATATTTAACATAAATAAGTAACATTATGAGCGATACATATGGAATTGGGGGAACGGAAGTAAAAACAGATGCTAATGAAGCATTTGCAGATATTCCTCAAAATAGAACCCTTTTGGTAGAGAAATTGACGAATGATCCGGCTATTAAACCGGTGGTACAAACAGGCTTAAAAACTGTGGAAGAAGTTTTCGAACATTATAAGCCCGAAGTTGAGGTTGAGTTTGAAGATAATGACGGAGTAGGAAAAAAAGAAAAGCTCAAATTTGCGAATCTTGGAGATTTTGGAGCCAAAGGAATTACGCGCCAAAGCGAGTATTTAAAAGATTTGGATACTGAAAAGGATCAATATATAAAAGTGGTCAAGCAACTCAAGACCAATAAGATCTTAAAAACTGCTATAGCCGATCCGGAAGCAAAGCAAGCTTTACTAGATTCTATTCGCGCATTATTAACAGAAATTGAAGAAAATAAATAATAAATATGGCTGCTAATCAACAACAATTTTCACCTGTAGAGAATCCTGCCGAATTCCTTAAACAGAGTAGTGATAAACTAGTAAAGTTTGGAGGTTTCGACTTGCTGGAAGCTTGTATTGAGGGCGTTCAGAATATGAATCCCGAACGAAAGGCAAGAAAAAAGATTTTCTTAACCGAAATGACCAAGAAGGAGGAGAGGGCAACACTGAAAAAGACTTTAGAAATATGGTCTAGCGTACTTTCCGGAACTGACGATATTTCGGAGATGGTCGAATCCTCAGAGAAGAGTGCCCAAGAAGCACAGGCATCTTTGAGAAAAAATTTAGGAAAGGCGATTGATGCAACTAGAGATCTGGAACGATCATACCGTTCTGTAGCTCTGTTTTATAAAAATTCTGAATCTGATAAAGTAAAAAACATCTCAATCGTTAATGCCGAATTAGACCAAATGAAAGATTTAGACAATACTCGTTTTATCGACGCTATTGCTGAAGAATTAAATGGTGCCTTCGACCGATTAGATCTAAGAGAAAACTATGGTTTATTAGTTATTCCGGGATATTTGGGGTCTAACAAAGTTGTTGAGAAATGGGCGAAGATCGCTCATGATAATAAAGTAATGCTTGTCACGGATTTTGAACATTTAGATGAACCGGATGATGTGATGGAAATGTTTGAGATGGCTAATCTAACAGGAGGTGATAAATTTCGTTCTAACGTAATGATGTCATGTAACTGGTTAGTTGGGAGAGGAAAGCACGATGAAGTGGGCGAAGAAGATGATTTATATGTACCGCCATCGGGTGCCCTTGCCGGGAAAATATACAGCACATTAATGTCGCAGGTTACAGCCGGTAAAAAGTTCGGGGGAATGAATGAGGTTGACGGGGTGCGTTTCGATTTGAAGAAAAGTGATATCGCTCAACTGGAGAAATTAGGTTTAGTTCCTATGGTGAATGAATACGGTAAAGTAATGGCCTTTTCGGCAAAAACATTATTTAATGGAGATAATTTAGGATTACAGACATATTCAGTGGTACGTGTATTCGATTATGTGACTAAGGTATTGATGGATTTCTTAAACCGAAGAGCTTTCGAGAATTTCAATGCGAGAACTCGTAAGGAACTTATGGGTCAGATTGTAAAATTCTTAGATAGTATAACAGGACCTGATAAATTAATTGAAGATTTTTCGATTAAGAGATTTGAACAAGATCCTAATCAGAAAGATAGGGTGCATTTGGATATTCATATGAAACCTTACTTTCCGGCCAAAAACTTTATGATTAAAATGGATGGTCAAAAAGGTGATGACGGAACTGAATGGGATTCTGAGTACGAACAGCAATAATAATAAGTATCAACATAAAAGGCAGCTATTTCAGCTGCCTTTTTTATTACCTGAATATTTATATTTATTTCCAAATAACTTCGTAAGGCATTTTAGTTAACTCCTCTGGAGAATAAGGGCGTAGTGCTTTCCCGCTGCCGCGCCAAACCAAGGTTAACTTTTCAAGATCAGGTTCAATTAAAACTGTTTGCAAAACGGGATCGGTTGTACGCATTCTACCATTTCGACCATCGACTTTTATACTAGGAATATCTTTCGGAATTGTAAACACGAACTCGCGTTTTAACGGGTGAATGCTTGACAGTTTACACTGTTCACCTCCGGTTAAATGTCGTGATTGAAGTCCGAGTGACGCACCATTACAAGCTCTGAAATCTAACGCCCGAATATTGGGGTCTGGTGAACTCTTAAGCAAGGAAGATGATGCCCAATTATTCTTTATTTCTGAAATGTTTTCATCAAGACCATCTGGTATCGGATAGCTACCAAAATAAGCAACTCTGGGAAACCAACCGGGATGTAACCAATCGGTACCCACAGGAACGGGCATTTTATACCATTCTAGAACGTCTTTACATATAAAGTTATCCGGAGTGAGTAGTTGGTATGGATTTTCAATATTGGGCAATTCCAGTGATTCTAGCGCTTCTTCTGTTGGGTCTACTATATATCCTTTTCCAATTGGGTTTCTTGGATAACGATAAGGGCTGCCTGCCAGTAAATCTAATACTTCGCTGGCATATTTAAATGATTCCTCACTTTCAATTGTATCTCTGAGGTGTTGTTCCGCATTTAAATCTTTTCCTCCATAAGAGTTGGTGTAGAGCAAGGGCATCTCACTAATTTTTTGATCATCACTAAATCTATAGCCTTTTCCGTTAGTTTTAAATGCCTTCCTATTGGCAAAGATCGAATAATGCATCGCTGTGTTTCCAATTTCAAGGGAGGCCGAAAAATTATGTGCTTCTTTAATAGTTCTGGCAGTACCTTTCAGAACAATATCAGTAAGAGGTTTGAGGGGGTATACATCGATATCTTGCTCAAACATATCTTCAACTTCGGAACTCATTACAGGATTTTCAATAATTTCTTCTTGCTCTTCATGAAGAGAGCAACTTCCATCCATATTTATTTTATAAGTGCGCTTTGCGATCACTGATAGTATATGCTTGCCTCTTGCGTTAAGTCCGGATATTTGTTGGCTGGTGTGCGACATAAGTATTTCGATTGTGAATTAATTGGACCTACCGAGGTGGGTTCATTAAATAATAAACAAGTAGGATAGAACCAACAAAACCAAGCGAAGCAAGTATACCATAGAACTTCCAGGGAAAATTCCCTTCCAGAACTGCGGTTAATGGTTTATCCTTAGCATAGACAGCAGTTACTTCATCGCCAATTTGATATTTTTTTTCTTCCGTGAAGTTGCCGGAATTTAGCGTGAACTTCTTACCATTTTCTGCCGTAAAACTAAAAATAGGAGCAAAGGCCATTTTATCATTCGTAAGGCTTTGTGGATTACTTTTCTTTTCTTCAAATCCTTCTATGGTCGCCGTCACTTTTACCCCGCTCTTATCGATTTGATAGAGTTGGTATATTTTCCACATAGCGAACACGAACATGGAAAATAAAAGGACTAACATAAAAATTTTTAATACGGGTGAAGCATCTTTAAGCATTTGGTTTGTTTTTTTAGTTCATAGTTTCTCCCTGGCTGTAATGATTTTCCATCATGCTTTCTATCTGACTATCAGCATAATTACCTGGCCAATTTCCAGGCGCCGGCCCGGCCGACGGTCCAATTGGTGACCCAACGAAGACTCCGATAACTTTACCAAAAACTTGTTCTGCAACAGCACCGCCAAATTTCGAACTAAATACCAGAGCTGTCGTTAATCCGGCGCTTACAGAAACTCTTCCGGCAATGTTAGCTACAGCTCCCATGGCTCCTTTAGAAAGTGCACCCCCTAATAAATTAAGAGCCCCACCCACTGCTACATCTACAGCTACACTTAACATACTAGCGCCAAAATCGGCTAAGGTAAAATTGGCAAGATTACATCCCGGAGCAATCACTCCATTAATAGAGGCTCCGGGTACCGGATCGGAACAATTTAAATTCATACCCACATACACTGCTGCTGCAATAGCCGTACTGGTTCCCCCTGATTGGACTGAAAAGGCGCCAAATTCTGAAACAGAACCGCTTGTTAATACGAGAAGAGGAAAAAGAATATTTGGTGCTACATGTCCTATACCCATCCCGATATCTGATGCTCTTTTTACAACCAGAAAATTATGGGATTGAACCGTTGGGGCGAGTTGAGCAGAAGTCATTAATCCACCCAGTACCTGGGCAACAAAGTGTGGCATGAGAACCGGAGGTACGGGCGGACCGGGAGTTCCCATATGCCAATCAACTCCGAGCATAGGATGAATATTTGTATGTATAGAACAGTACATCTTTTATTAATTATCTAATAATCTAATTATTGTTTTTCTTTTTTCTAAGGGTACTAATGTATATTTGAATGGAAAATTATAAGTGATAAAAGCTTGATTCGAGTCAGGGAGTAAACCT
>CBDUGY010000047.1:0-20702 GCA_965367015.1 uncultured Ulvibacter sp. | reverse complement strand
ATAATTAGCATCAGCAAATTCTTTAGTAATTAAAGCCTTGTTATCCGTTATTTCTGCCATATCAAAACTTGGAGCCGTTATGCTTCCATTTTTTAATACTGTTAAAGCATTCGCTTTTGATGCAAATCCGGAGCCATTCCCAATTTCAAAAAGGGGATCGGTTTCCACCCAGTTAACCGGGTCACCACCTCCGATATTAAAACGACCTATTGCCGTAGAGAGTAATCCATTTGCATTGGTGCCATTCCCCATGGCCGTAGCTGTTTTACCGGTAGCAATAGTGAGTTCGCCTGTTGCAAATGAATTTTCTCCAACTGCATTTGTTGATTTCCCTAAAGCAGTACTATTTTGTCCCGTAGCCTCGGTTTCGAATCCTAAAGATGTTGACGTTTGGCCTGAGGCTTCTGTATTAAAACCGATAGCGGTTGCATAGAGTCCGGAAGCTGTAGAAGATTCACCCATCGCAACTGTAAAAGGACCAGATGCAGTGGTATTACTTCCCAAAGAGGTTGAATATTGACCTGTTGCGGATGTTCCATAACCCATGGCTACAGAGCCAGCGTTGGCAGTAGTATATTGTCCCATAGCCACTGATCCAAGACCAACCGCCCCCTGACCGGCATCATAGCCCGAGTCACCACCATAGCTCAAATCGACAGCTCTAGAACCTATATTACCATAATATATTGGGTTGGTATTGACCAAACGATAACCAATCCCATTGCCTTCATTCAGCGCTTCCAGACCCGACACGTTAGCCGCATTTAAAGCATAAGGCACCGCCATAAATTGAGTTGTTCCAAGATCCATCAATCCCGTTCCGGTATCGACTTGTACATTCAACCAATGTTCATCATTTCCCCAGGCTACATCTGTAAATACATCGGTGGTAGTACCTTCACCGATGTTTACGATTACGATTCCGTTGGCATCGGTATTTGTAGTGTGGCTTTCCTGATAGACGTTATTGGTCAATGCTGCGCCTTCATAAATAATGAATTGAAGATCAACAGCCTGACTTACTAAAATGTTTCCACCGCCATCTTTGATAATTGCCTTGTAATTAATTCCGCTTTGCGAGAAAATTATGGTTGAAGCTAAAAGTGATATTATGCAAAGTAATGTGGTTTTCATTGCTATGAGATTAAAGTTGATAAGCAAAACTCGTTTTAATTCTCAGATTGGGATATCGCAATTGTATCAATTTTTGCAACATATGTAACATTGAACCAAACTATTCCCTATGTCAATCCCGACAAGGGGTCAATACTAAATTTTTAAAGATTGTTATTTCTGAGGACATCTAAGTATTAGTATTTTCATACTCATTTATGAGCGCCAGTATCAGCAACAAGCCATCCTTAATGACTGCTCTGTAATTTATCCGCCTTGGGAGAAACAAACGGCGGCTCTGAGAAATGAGATATAATAGTATAGTCTTTTAATAAGTGATAAATTGAAATCGTCCTTGAACTAGTGCGTCGCTGGAATTGTGTAGATATACTAATAAATTTCCAGCGTTACTACTCACCCGTGTTCTATAAATATGCCCGGAAGGTGTCACGATGGTTACATTGTTGGAAAAAGTATATGCCAGACCGCTTATAGTTATCTCGTATCGACTCGATCCTGCATTCCATACTGCTGTAATATTTCCCGATCCATAAGTGATATCGCCATTGTCATCAACAAAGCCAAATGCCTTGGGTCCTATGGCTGCTTTCGTTTGAACTGAATTATCTTCAAATTGAACAGATTTAAATTTTGCCGAACCATCTCCATTTATAGCTGCAACAATATCAACTCCATGTTGCATTTCTATAAATTGTGAATTGGGTGAGGCATCGAAGGGTATTATCAACTCCAAAAGATCTTTCCCCGCTGGATGATTCATGCTTTGAAAACGTACCACATTTTCTGATGAAGTAATAGGTTGTAAAATTGAAAACAGATTAGTTGGATTAGCAATCCCTATACCAACAAGTCCGTCGTTATATGAAATCATAGATCCATTTTTTAGCCATACAGGATTTTCAATGGATTTCGCTATATCTGCCGTCTTAGCTTATGGAACATACTTAAATTGGCTACTACCCATGGAAACGAACCCGCCTCCTATATCGACTTTCACATTGAGATAGTGATTATCGGCACCCCATTCAATATCATCAAATTCACCAAAAATGGTTGAGCCCTCTCCTAAGGTCACCACAATAATACCATTAGCGTCGGTAGTGGGCGAATGTGATTCTTCATATAGTACAACACTTTCATCTTCAATTTCAAACCCAATGACTATGGCTTGATTGGCGACAATGTTTCCGCCGCCATCTTTAATGACAGCTTTGTAATTTATTCCGCTTTGTGCAAAAGAACATAAGCTTATCAGAAGCGCAAGTGTGAAGGTTAATTGTGTTTTCATAATGTGAGGTTATAAATGTGTAATATTTTCAGTACAAGAATTTATAAATAAAAGTTCTAAAGTAATCAAGAATACCTGATTTTCAAGTGATTAACACCCCTACTTGTCTGAGTTAAATACCCCTTTTTATGAAATCTTTCAAGTTAGAGCTTCAAATGTGCTTGAATCTCGTTCATTTTATGGTTAACTTTTTCCAATTCCGAAGTTATATTTTGCAGTTTAATATCTTGTTCCGAAATATGCGCTTGCTGCTCCTGAATAGCTTTAACCAAGATCGGTATAAGATCGTTATAGCGTAAGCTCAAGAATCCATCATCTGCTTCGGTAAGCATTCCCTGATCATCGTAGTTTAGTTCTTTTAGAATTTCCCGAACCTCCTGTGCAATAAATCCTGCTTCACGCGTTTTGTTTTCGTTGTTTTTACGAATGTAATCTACGGGCCTAAGTTTTGATATCATATTGAGTCCGTACGGAAGTTCCCTAATTTCATCTTTCCATCTTAAATCTGATGTAATCGTCCAGGCTACTTGCACTCCTGCATATGTTACATCTAAATTTCCTATCCGCACTTGGTTAGAATTAGTTTCGACAGGAACTTGAGTATTATATCCTATAGCAGTATTATTACTCCCTGTTGAACTATTGTACATAGCAAATAACCCTACCGCTGTATTTTGATTTCCAGTCAAATTATTTCTGAGCGCACTATCACCGTATGCTGTGTTAGAATTCCCAGATGTATTTCTATATAATGATTCAACTCCACAAGCAGTATTGCCAGATCCAGTGGTATTATCTTTCATAGCTGCATTTCCCACAGCTACGTTTAAAGCTCCTGAATTAGTTGCACTTAGCGCGTCAAATCCTACCGCAGTATTGGCACCACCATCTGTGAGACTAGACAGTGCGTTAGCACCAATAGCAGTTGTCCGACTTATAATTGTACCGGATCGTATTGCATCATTACCTATAGCCACATTATCTTCACCAGCTGAATGAGTTAATAAGGCATTACTGCCAATAGCAATATTTTTAGAGCCATTCGCAGCATTGAATAATGCGGCATATCCTATAGCTACATTATCATTGCCATCTATATTGCTGAACAAAGACCTATAGCCAACACCCACATTCCGATTTCCGATGGTACTATTAAAGAGTGACTGATACCCCAATCCGCTATTATCGTTGGCTGTTAAAATAGATGTGAGGGATTGTACACCTACGCCCACATTTCTACTACCGCTGGTATTCGAAAAAAGGGCTCTGGTTCCAATACCAATGTTAGAATTACCGACAGAATTACTATTTAAGGTCAAATGACCCACCGCAATATTCGAACTACCTGTCGTATTTGCTGCTAAAGAGCTCAGGCCAATTCCAACATTGGCATTGTTAGTACCATCATCATTAAGGCCCGCATCAATCCCAAGGAAAATTGATGATCCATTCTGTGTCCCGTCATTGTCTGATTTACCATCAGTTAAGCTATCAATGCTGAGATTGTCCATACGACTGTCCAAATATTCCTTATGAATTAGGGACTTATTACCTCCTAAGTTAATTAGTGCGTTAGTCAGTGATGGTGCCGAAATGATTCCATTTTTTAATACTGTTAAAGCATTAAATCTATTGGCGTTATTCATACCAATCCCAATTTCGAAAACCGGATCGGTTGAAACCCATACCTGATTATTCCCACCTCCTAAATTATAACGTCCAATGGCCAATGATTGAGAGGCTTCAGCCACGGTATAGGCTCCCATCGCCACAGCATCGTAACCAAATGTTCGCGTATTAAAACCCATAACTAAAGAGGTATTTCCATAAGCCTTAGAATCTAATCCGAAGGCTGTCGCAAAGCGACCTTCGGCAGTAGTCTGACTATTGGCTGCAAAAGAGTTTTCACCAGTAGCTCCGTAACTGGTACTGGTTATTGGTGAGGTACTTAAATCAACGGCATTGAGTCCGATATCACCTAAATTGTTAAGGTTCCTACCAATAATTCTGTGCCCTATTCCATTGCCTTCATCAAGCGCTTCAAGACCTGTTACATTTTCGGCATGCAGTGCATAGGGAACATGTTTTAGTGCGGTAGTTCCCAAATCGAGAGCCCCACCAGCCCCATCATCCATTTCAATTTTTAAAAAATGATCCGCTTTCCCCCATTCAATACCCGCATAACTACCAGTAACTAAGGTACCTTCACCGATATTAACCACAACGATTCCGTTGGCATCGGTAGTGGGAGAATGTAATTCAGAATAAACAATTGTTGTATTTTCTAATATCGTAAACTGCAAAATCACTGTTTGATTCGCAAGTATATTACCTGCTCCATCTTTTATTACTGCCTTGTAATTTATTCCGCTTTGCGAAAAGACAATAGTCGAAAATAAGAGGGCTAAGAGTGTGTATTTTGCTTTCATCTTAATTTAATTTATATGTTGCACAAGGTCAAGGGGGGAAATCATAGATACTTTATCCACAGCTATATTACTAGAACTTTAACTTTAGCACTATCACTATTGTAACAAACAATATGATTATTGTAACCAGATATTAAAATGTACTGTATACCCCTTTTATTTAGCTAATTAACAATGTGATGAGAGAAAAATTCGAAGAACTCGGTTTTCGATTGGTTTGAGTACTGCGTTTTGGGTGGAGTTTTAATTATAGTTTACCAATTTAATAAAGTAGTTAACTATTCGAGTTATATACATATCAAATTTGCAAACCAGGTTTCAAAATCGTAACATTACATTTCATTTTATCAAGCAATATGCAGGACAACGACAATCTTTCAGAAATAGAAATAGAAAACCAAAAGATTATTGAGAATAAGGAGTTGAACATCTGGGAGGCCCTTATTCCTGTATTTATACTTATGGGTTTGCTGGCATATAATATTTTCTTTGCTGATGGTGAATGGCTAGGCGAATACTCGAATCAATTAATATTATTGATGGGTGGCGCGGTAGCAGCTGTCGTTGGCTTCTTCAATAAAGTATCAATTGGCAATATGATCACAGAAATATGGGAGAATCTCAAAAGTATATTTGTCCCTGTTATTATCTTATTATTAGTTGGTGCGTTAGCCGGAACCTGGTTAATTAGTGGAGTAATACCGGCTATGGTTTATTATGGTTTACAAGTGCTAAGTCCTGAGATATTTTTGCCGGCATCTGTAGTGATTGCCGCCATAATTTCTATTGCAACCGGTAGTTCCTGGACCACTTCCGCTACCGTTGGTATTGCATTAATAGGAATTGGAACCGCGCTTGGAATTTCAGGCGGAATGATCGCCGGTGCGGTAATTTCAGGTGCATATTTTGGAGATAAGATGTCTCCATTAAGTGATACAACCAATCTTGCGCCCGCCATGGCCGGAACCGATTTGTTTACACATATAAAATATATGGCATACACTACAGTGCCTACAATAATTGTAACGCTCATTGCTTTTAGCGTTATAAGCGCGTCAATTGAAACAACCGGCACTGCAGATATAAGTAGTTTTTTGGGAACTATTAATACTACCTTTAATATTACACCGTGGCTGTTTGTAGTTCCATTAATAGTGATTGCACTAATTCTTTTAAAAACCAAACCTTTAATTGCACTTGCGACCGGAGTACTCTCTGCCGCGGTTTTTGCATTTATATTTCAACCTGAAATTCTAGGTTCTTTATCAAGTTCAAACTTGGGTGCTGTTACCCGTTCCATTTTTACAGATACGGCAATAATTACCGAAAATGAAAAATTAAACGATCTGTTCTCCTCAGGAGGAATGATTGGTATGCTTTGGACAATCCTTTTGATTATTTGTGCCATGGTTTTTGGTGGTATCATGGATGCAATTGGAGCTTTGGCAAGAATCACCCGAGAATTACTTAAGCTTGCTACTACGATCTTCGGACTTTTCGCCAGTACTGTGGTTAGTTGTTTAGGTTTAAATGCGATTGCTTCAGATCAATACCTGGCGATTGTTATTCCGGGTAAAATGTTTAAAAAGGCATTCGATGACCGGGGGTTGGCACCGGAAAACCTCAGTAGAACTCTCGAAGATGCGGGAACAGTGACCTCGGTATTAATTCCCTGGAACACTTGTGGTGCATATCAGAGTGGCGTGCTGGGAGTGTCGGTAGCCGATTATTTCTTCTTTGCAATTTTCAATTGGTTGAGTCCGTTTACCACCTTACTTTTTGCCGCTTTCAGAATAAAAATACGAATGCTAACTACCGTGAAAACTGTTTAAACTTTCTTGTGAACTGATATTTCCGGTCCGACTTTCCTCAAGGAAAATCGGACTATTTATTTTCTCTATCAACTCATAAATTTTAGGAATCTTTTGGCTTTGAAATACTCCTTGTTGTTTGTATTTTTGCACTCCGTAAGCGGTAGTTGACATTCCGCTCGTTTACAACAAAAAAGAAGTATTAAAATTCAAAATAAAAGTTATGACATTCGTAGGGAGAAAATTTCCAAATTTAACAGTAGATGCCACCGATAAAAGTGGTTTAACACAGAAGATCAATATTCTTGAGAAAGCTCAAAAAGAGCAAAAAAAGGTGATTCTTTTCTGGTATCCAAAAGACTTTACTTTTGTTTGTCCAACCGAGTTACATGCTTTTCAAGCTGCAATGTCTGAATTCGAAAAAAGAAATACCTTGGTAATAGGAGCATCTTGCGATACTCCGGAAGTACACTTTGCGTGGTTGAATACACCAAAAAACAATGGCGGTATTGAAGGAATTACCTATCCGATAATTGCAGACAGCAATAGAAATCTATCGTCTCAACTAGGAATTCTTGACATCACAAACGAGCGTTACGACGAGGAAACAGGAGCCGTAATGGTTGATGGTGATAATGTAACGTATCGCGCTACTTACCTTATTGATGAAGAAGGAACAGTATTTCATGAAAGTGTAAATCACATGCCACTAGGAAGAAATACTTCCGAATTCTTACGCTTAATCGATGCTTATGCTCATGTTCAGGAGAACGGAGAAGTTTGTCCGGCTAACTGGCAAGAAGGCGCAACGGCGATGAATGCGAACCGCGAAGGTGTAGCTCAATATTTAACAGAACAATTAAATTAGGATTTTAAATTCGTTTGGTTAAACGGAAGTCCGTGTCTAATTTTTTTGGCACGGACTTTTTTATTTCTGAAAACTTTTAGTTTCTAAATAAAACCGATTACGTATTTTTAAAGTCTGTTAAAAAATTCAGCAATTTATGGCATCAATTACATTAGGCGGAAATCCATGTGAAACTGTCGGAACTTTACCTTCCAAAGGTACGGTTGTTCCCAAATTCAATCTTACAACAACAGATCTGTCTTCGAAATCGTTAAGCGATTACGATGGATGCAGAAAGATCTTGAATATCTTCCCGAGTGTGGATACCGGTATATGTGCGGCTTCTGCCAGAAAATTTAATGAGGAAGCTTCAAATTTAAAGAACACCAAAGTTTTATGTATTTCAAGAGACCTTCCTTTTGCTCAGAAAAGATTTTGTGCCGCTGAAGGATTAGACAATGTCGAAATGCTTTCAGATTATAAAAACGGCAGCTTTGGTAAGGATTATCAACTGATGATCAAAAATGGCGCTTTTGAAGGTTTACACTCAAGAGTGGTTATGGTAATGGATGAAAACAACAAGGTTTTGTATACAGAGCAGGTTCCGGAAATTGGCCAGGAACCAAATTACGAAGCTGCATTAAATATCTTATCCTAATGTGGAATTCCTATCTGGGGAAAAGAATTAAAGGCTGTGGCTATGCGCTTAAAGGTGCGTATATGTTGCTTAAAAATGAGGCGAGTATTCAGGTTCAAGCGGTGATAGCCGTTGGTGTGACTCTGGCGGGCTTTTATTTTGAATTATCCACCACCGAATGGGTAATGCAGGTTTTTGCCATCGGTTTGGTTATGAGTATTGAAGGCCTCAATACCGCTGCAGAAGAGATTGCCAACTTCGTACATCCAGATTTTCATAACAAGATTGGCTATATCAAAGATGTTGCCGCAGGTGCTGTATTTTTCGCAGCAATGGCAGCAATTATTATAGCTTGTATAATTTATATTCCAAAATTTTAGTATCTTTAATTATCTGTTAATCAACTAACTAAAGATAATTATATATGAAACGCATAGCCATACTTTTGTGTGCTATTGTTTTTGCCATTCCCCTTCACGCTCAAAACAAAACAACACCCTCACCTATTATTTTTATATACGACGCCAGTGGTTCCATGTGGGGTCAATTACAAGGCAAAACAAAAATGGAAATTGCCACGGAGGTGCTTTCAACCTCCATAAGTTCCTTTCCTAAAGATCAAAATATAGGTCTGGTAGCATACGGCCATCGGAAAAAAGGCGATTGTAGAGATGTTGAATTTTTGGTTGATATATCGAGCGGAGCACAGGCTAAGGTCAATTCCGAATTAAAAAAAATTAAGCCACTTGGCATGACACCACTCGCTTATTCGGCTTCACTGGTGATCGATAAGTTAAAAACTGCCAAAACGAAAGCTACAATAATATTGGTCACTGATGGTATAGAATCCTGCGATGGAAATATTTGCAATGTGGTGAAAAGTGCCAAAAAAGATGGCATCGATTTTAAATTACATATAATAGGTTTCGGACTCAAAGCCGGCGAAACTGAACAGCTTAAATGCGCGGCTAAGGCAGGTGAAGGTCAATATTACGATGCAGCAGATGCAAGTGACCTGGGTGCAGTCTTAAACGAAGCCACCGCACAAACGGTCGACAAAAAAAGAGGGAATTTTGGAGTTTTCACCATAAAAAATAATAAAGCCGTTGATGGGCTAGTGAAAGCCTTTAAGGCGGGTACTAAAGCAGAGGTTGATGCCGTAAGAACTTATGGCGATACATCGTATTTACGGCTAGCAGCAGGACGTTACGACCTTGAGGCACGAGCTCTTGAAAACAGTAGAGTAAAACCTGTTACTCTCAGTAATATCGAAGTAACTGAACTCAATACTAAAACACAGATTATAAGTTTTGATGGTGGAAAAGTTTCTATTTACACTTCCAATAATGGTGAAGGTTGGGATTCTACGAGCAAGATCATCGATAAAAATGGTAAAATCGTGGGGGGCTCCAGAACTTATGGACGCCAGCAAATTGTAGAAGTCAATCCGGGAGTGTATGATATTGAGGTCGCTGTGCTTAGAATTAACGGACTTGAGACGAAACACACCTTTGAAAACGTAAAAATAGTAGCAAATAAAACTGTTGAAGTGAGTCATGATTTTAAGACCGGTATCGCGATGATCGGGGTTATGTCGGGTACTAATCTGTTAGATGCAACCGTCACTATTAAGGAGGTTTCAACCGGAACTAATGTAGCGGGATCAAGAACTTATACCAGTTCAAGTAGCAACCCCAGAGAATTTATCCTGAATCCCGGAAAATATGCCATTACCACAATGGTTGTTAGTGGAGATCTAAAGGGTAAAAAAGAGGCATTTGAAATAGTAGTTAAACAGGGAGAGACCACCACTAAAATAATCACATATTAGAAAATGAAAAAATTACTTAAACCTGCGAATATTGCATTCTACATTTTAATGCTCTTAGTTTTTTTCGTTCTTGGACTTTTTTTTGCTGCATTTATTGAAGCAGGGAAAAATCAGGGCTTAGCAGGAGGTGCTATTGTACTAGGGTATGGGGTTTTGTTCGGTGGGATTGGTTTTATTGGATCATTTTTCCTCGCTTATTTGCTGAAAGTTTCAATTATTAAAAAGCTTAATTGGTTATTATTTATTGTATTACTTGGAACCTGGGGATACAAATACAACGAGTTCAGACAGCGAGACAAACTTCAAGAAGAAGAAAGCAAGAAATTTAAGCCTGCTCCCACTACTCCAACACCAATGGCCGAACCGGTTAAAGAACCTACCGCAATGCTCATCGACTTTTAAAACTTTTAAACCGTAAATTTAACCGAGCCTAATGAAAGCTTTAATAATAATTCTCATTAGGAAGTGACTTGTAAATTCACTTCAGAAATAATAAAAATTATCAACATTGTTTTAGGAAATTTTATTTAGTTTGAGACGTTTTGTTATTGTATTTTTGTTGAAAGTGAACCCCCTTTTAAATGGCTAAAAAGAAGACCGCAAAATCCAAAAAAGCTAAAACACCCCGTAAAAAGATATCTTTTACCCTGTCGAAGCAACAGCAGATACTGTTGGGTAGTTTTCTATTCTTCTTAGGAATCGCACTTATTATTTCCTTTGTTTCTTACTTCTTCACCTGGCAGGCAGATCAGAGTTCTGTGGGGGAATTGGCGGAACGGGAGCTCGTAACTAAAAACTGGTTAAATAAATTTGGCACCAATGTAGGTCACTTCTTTATTTATGATGGTTTCGGGATATCGGCCTTTATTTTAGGATTTCTGGTAACACTTACCGGAGTATATTTTTTCTTCGACTACGCTAAAAAACAACTTCTTAAATTCTGGTTTTGGGGATTGCTTGTTATGGTTTGGATTTCGGTATTCTTTGGATTCTTTACACTTCAAAACTCCCTCTTCAGTGGAGTCATCGGATTTGAAACCAACGATTTACTTCAGGACTACTTAGGGCTCATTGGTACTATTTTGGTTATGGCCTTCTTGCTGATTGTATATTTGGTTATTCGGTTAAAAATGACCCCGGAGCAAGTTACTTCAGCTTTAAAGAAAACGAAAAAAGATATAGCTTCAGATTTCTCTTCGGAAGAAAACATTACTCGAACAGATTATGAAAAAGATGTCCTTGAGACTGTAATGGCTACCGATACGTCAAAAACCAGTGTTACCGCTTCCGAAGATATCATAAAAGAACCCACTTTAAAAGTTGTGCTTCAGGATGAGATCGCAAATACTGCCGAAACTGAAGTGGCAATGGAAGTTGAACAAACGACCGAAGAAGAAACCGTTTCTGAAAACCTGAGCGATAAATTGGTTAAGGATTTTGGGGAATTCGATCCAACTCTCGAATTGAGCAACTACAAATATCCAACGATAGAATTGTTAAAGGATTATACAGCGGGAAAGGGAATTACGATAAATCAAGAGGAGCTTGAAGAGAATAAAAACCGCATTGTAGAAACCCTGAACAATTACAAAATCGGAATTTCGAATATAAAAGCGACAGTTGGGCCTACAGTTACGCTCTATGAAATCGTTCCCGATGCAGGTATTAGAATCTCTAAAATTAAAAATCTAGAAGATGATATTGCACTTTCCTTATCGGCTTTGGGAATTCGTATAATTGCTCCTATTCCGGGACGAGGAACCATAGGTATTGAAGTACCTAATAAGAATCCGCGTGTAGTTTCAATGCGATCTACAATTGCGTCGCCCAAGTTTCAGAATGCCGAAATGGAACTGCCATTGGCACTCGGAAAAACTATTAGTAATGAAACCTTCGTTGTTGATCTTGCTAAGATGCCTCACCTTTTAATGGCCGGAGCCACCGGACAGGGTAAATCGGTAGGTTTAAATGCTATTCTAACATCTTTACTTTACAAAAAACACCCTGCTGAAGTAAAATTCGTCTTGGTGGATCCTAAAAAAGTTGAACTTACGCTCTTCAACAAAATTGAACGTCATTACCTGGCAAAGCTCCCCGACACTGAAGAGGCCATTATCACCGATACGAACAAAGTGATTAATACTTTAAATTCTCTCTGTATCGAAATGGATGCACGCTACGATTTGTTGAAAGATGCGATGGTGCGTAATATTAAAGAGTACAATACCAAATTTAAAGAGCGAAAATTGAATCCTAATGAAGGACACCATTATTTACCTTACATTATTTTGGTGATTGACGAATTTGCCGATCTTATTATGACGGCGGGGAAAGAGGTAGAAACACCCATTGCGAGATTAGCTCAATTGGCGCGGGCAATAGGGATTCATTTGATCATCGCTACTCAGAGACCATCGGTAAACGTAATTACAGGAATCATTAAAGCCAACTTCCCGGCGCGTATTGCTTTTAGAGTGACCAGCAAGATAGATTCAAGAACTATTTTAGACAATTCGGGTGCAGATCAATTAATTGGGCGGGGTGATATGCTTTATACTCAGGGAAACGACTTAGTACGTATACAATGTGCTTTCGTAGATACTCCCGAAGTTGCTGCTATTACTGATTATATTGGTTCTCAGAAAGCATATCCCCAAGCTCACCAATTACCTGAGTATGTTAGTGAAGAAGGTGGCACAAATCTTGATATTAGTATCGACGAACGAGACAAAATGTTTAGGGAGGCTGCAGAGGTTTTAGTAATTGCACAGCAGGGTTCCGCATCCTTGTTACAGAGAAAATTGAAACTCGGATATAATAGAGCCGGTCGAATTATCGATCAACTGGAAGCGGCCGGAATCGTGGGACAATTTGAAGGTAGTAAAGCAAGACAAGTGCTCGTTCCAACAATTGACGCATTAAACCAACTTTTAGATAACGAAGGAAATAATACTTAAGATGATGAAAAGAATAACTCTAATAATGATGATGCTTTTAACTGCAATGGCAGTTCAGGCACAGGAAGCAAGATCTTTATTGAATGAGGTATCGGCGAAAGTAAAGAGCTATGATAACATTCAGATAGATTTTAAATACAATCTAAACAACGCCAAAGAAAATGTTAATCAAGATACCCGTGGCGATGTTACGCTGATGGGGAATAAATACATTCTGCACATGCTTGGCACCACGCGCATGTTCGATGGGAAAAAGATCTATACAATCGTTCCGGAAGATGAAGAAGTGACAATTTCTAATTATAATGCTCAGGACGATAAGGAGATCACTCCTTCAAAGATGTTAACCTTCTACGAAAAAGGGTATACTTATAAAATGGATATCGTTCAAAATGTAAAAGGAAGAAAGATTCAATTTGTAAAGTTGACACCTATCGACTCTAAAGCCGAAATAAAAGATATCCTTTTAGGAATTGATGTGCAAACCAAACATATCTATAAATTGATTCAGACTGATGATAGAGGTACCAAGTACACCTTAACCGTAAATTCGTTTAAAACGAATCAGCCACTTTCCAAAAGCTTGTTTACCTTTGACGAAGCAAAATACAAACAAGACGGCTATTATATCAACAAGCTGGATTAAACTGCTTCCTTGAAAATACTGGATAAATACATATTAGTGACTTATGTGAAGACGTTTTTTAGCGTCTTCATTATTTTAATGTTCATTTTTGTACTCCAGACGATCTGGCTATATATTTCTGAATTGGCCGGAAAAGATCTGGATGTCTGGATCGTGCTTAAATTTTTATGGTTTGTCTCTCCCCGACTCATCCCGCTGGTGCTACCCTTAACCATTTTAGTTACTTCACTGATGGTTTTCGGGAGTTTCGCTGAAAAATATGAATTTGCAGCAATGAAATCTACCGGAATATCACTTCAACGTGCAATGCGGAGTTTGATGATTTTTATTGGGATACTAAGTATCACCGCCTTTTTCTTTGCGAATAATGTGATTCCATGGTCTGAATACAAATGGCAGAACTTGCGTAGAAACATCGCACAGGTGAGTCCGTCGATGGTAATCGCGGAAGGACAATTTAGCCAGATAGGAGATGACTTTAATATTAAAGTTGCCAAGAAGAGTGGTGACCGGGATCAATTTCTGGACGATATAGTAATTCATAAAAAAAATCCTGAAAAACCTACGGGCAATTATATTGTCATAATAGCCGATAATGGCGAACTCGCCAGTCAGGAAGGTAGTAATACACTTTCTTTAATACTGAAAGACGGATATTACTATGAAGATATACAAGTAAAGGATATCCAGAAACAACGGTCACGTCCCTTTGCCAAAAGTTATTTCGAAGAGTATAAGATCAATATCGACCTTACCGCATTAAACGATACAGATATTGACAAAGAAAACGAACTTACCAATCAGAACATGTATAAAATGAGTGAATTGTTCGTTGAAATCGATTCACTGTCCAATAGTTATTCAGCCGACATTCGTAATTTTTCTGATAATATGTACTACCGGAGCGGAATTGCGAAATTTGAAGATAAGGTGGTAAAAACCAACCAGGTTTCGGACACGTTGAATTCGGTTATAGATATTTTTGAACCCCGACGGCAGCCTGAAGTTGTTGGAATGGCCATAAATAATGTGCGAGGTACTTTACAATCTATCAGCGCAAAAAAGAACGAATTCAAAATCAAAACCAAGCGACTCAATAAATTTGAAATGGCGTTACACGATAAGTATGTCTTAGCATTTGCCTGTATCATTCTATTTTTTGTGGGCGCCCCTCTGGGAGCGATCATCCGTAAAGGGGGAATGGGTCTTCCCATGGTTGTAGCTATCTTACTGTTTTTAACCTATCATTTTATAGGAATTTTCGCTAAAAATAGTGCCGAGGACGGAACGCTTCACCCTTTTATTGCAACCTGGTTGAGTACAGTGATAATGCTGCCGTTAAGTATTTGGCTTACCTATAGAGCGACAACCGATCAGGGAGTTTTTGATGCAGAATCTTTTACTCAACGCTTTACCAGAATCTTTAAAAAGAAGAATAAAGCTTCTTCAAAAGAAGCTTAGAATCAGTATCTTTGCTACATAATTTTTTGCTATGATCTCTACGAAAAACGAAGCCACTATTCAATTAAATACCATCGAAGAAGCCATTGAAGATATCAAACAAGGTAAGGTTATTATCGTTGTAGATGATCAGGATCGCGAGAATGAAGGAGATTTTGTGGCTGCTGCAGAAAAAATTACTCCCGAGATTATCAACTTTATGGCTACCAATGGTCGCGGACTCATTTGCGCACCTATCACAGAGTCGCATTGCAAAGAGTTACGGCTTGAAATGATGACCGGTAATAATACCGATCCTATGGAAACAGCTTTTACAATTTCGGTAGACCTTAAAGGGAAAGGAGTAACCACAGGTATTTCTGCTTCAGATAGAGCAAAAACCGTAAAAGCCTTGATCGATCCTTCCACAAAACCCCATGATCTTAGTAAACCGGGACATATTTTTCCGCTGAAAGCGAAAGATGGCGGAGTATTACGTAGAACGGGACATACTGAAGCTGCGATCGACTTTGCCAGATTGGCGGGGCTGCAACCTGCCGGTGTGATTGTCGAGATCATGAATGAAGATGGAACAATGGCGCGACTTCCGCATCTTGTTGAGGTTGCTAAAAAATTTGACTTAAAACTCGTGTCGATTGAAGATCTTGTTGCTTATCGCATGGAACACGATTCTTTGATTGAGAAAAAAGAAGATTTTACTATAAATACCAAATTCGGATCCTTTAGATTGAGAGCTTATAAGCAAACCACTAATGATCAGGTGCACATAGCCCTTACAAAAGGCAATTGGAAGCAAGATGAACCGGTTTTGGTTCGGGTGAATGCTACCTTGGTAAATGGCGATATTTTGGGTACGCTTACTAATAATACGGAACAGAAATTGGATGACATGTTTAGTGTTATTAATTCTGAAGGGAAAGGAGCAATTGTATTTATTAATCAGCAGAGTCAGTCACTAAATCTTCTGAAGCGTTTGTCTGAATTAAAAGAAGCTCAATCTGAAAATAAGATAGCTAAGGCTCCCAGAATTGTGATGGATAATAAAGACTTCGGAATTGGAGCGCAAATCTTACACGATCTTGGAATTCATAAAATTCGTCTTATATCGAATAGCGAGCAAACCAAGAGAGTTGGTATGATTGGTTACGGTCTGGAAATTACAGAATACGTTAGTTATTAATAAGCTGTCTTTCGAAAATAATAGGCGGCATCCTTTGGCATTTCTGGGACAACGGTATGTTTATGTTTTTTGAACCAGGAGGCATTCAAACCTCTTTCATGATCTAAATCATATTTACCGATAACCTCCGTTTTTATATAATTCCATCCCGGATTAAAGTCAAGTTCATAAATTACAGTTGTTTCGGCCTCAATGGTATTGGTACCATCCCGTCTCACTTTATCATTTCTAATTTCACTGCCCTTCAAACTACTCTCGTCATCTACAAAAGCCAAATAGAGCAAATAACCTTCATCTCCCATTGTGAGTGTACTCTGATTTACCAGATTGTAGGTCGTGCGAACCGAATTTCCCATGGTCAAAGTTCCTAATGTGGCACCATTCTTTTCAACCTGTATGGTGGTATTTGAGAAATATCCTGATTTTCCATTTTCATATTCCAACTTTGAAATATCCTGAAGATCATAGAATACAAGATTACCTAAATTATCTAATCGGGTCTCCGTTTTTAAATCTGAAGGTAAATTTATCATTATATTACCGGCTGCATCAATGCTGCCAACAGTAACGGTTCTTGGCTTAGTATCATTTTGCTTCATTCTATATGTCATAACTAGTTTCACCGGGCCTTCCTGCCAATTCTCAAAAATATTGTTATTACTCATTATTGTATTCTTCCAATACCAATCATCCTGATTATTTTGAGTGCTCTTGGCTGTTTCCGGCTCATTGGTAATTTTCTTGGCAACATTCAAGTTTTCATTGGTTAGTGGATGGTTTTCAGCAGTTTTAGAATCTTTACAGCCTATAATTATTGTAAGGAGCATAAGATTAAATAGTAAAAGTTTCATATGAGTTATTTTAAATTATTTTAATTGAATCCCGGAATAGATATCTCTTCGGCAACGGGTAGATCGACCTGATATAATCCATAGGTAAACACAATATTGAATTGTCCCTGACCCATTTCGATAAGTTTACCATTGGGGTTGAAAATCGCATAATGTCCCGTTTCTTCTCCCGCAATACCTTCGAACTTTGTACACTTCGATTCCAAATCGCAATCGACATCCAGTTTCTTAAAATTGCGGTTTTGTCTATAATGGCTAGTTGTATGTTTTTGAGCCCATGCTATAATAGGAAAGTTAAACTTTCCATCGTCGTCATTTACATGCTCATTTCCTTCAACTGATGTAAAAGAAAAGTTCCCCATAAACATTGAGGCCATAGCTTTCGACTTAACCCAGCCCAAAGGCATTCCTTCATTATTATTATGAAAGTAGAAATACCCTTCAGCATCCATGAAAGTATCAATATTTTGATCATCGGTTTCAATTCGCATTGCGTCTCGAGCGGCATCATAATAGAATTTAGCAATACTTTTACCATCATCCACCATGGCCAGAATTCCTTCCGACTTAATATTGACTTTTTCTGAATGTATAGAAAAGTATTTCTCGTCGAAATGTAAATAGGCTTTTAAGGTAAGATCGGTTTTCTCTCCTACATCCTCTATCCTTATATTTTTGATACGTACCCCAATTCCATAATCATTCCCGGGCAAATCATTTATCTCTATCGCGTGGTTTGATGTATTGGGAAGAAATTGAATTTTATTTAAAACCGTTTCATCGTCAACTTTTAAACTGATTTTAAATTTTTGATTTTCAAATTCAGTCTTGGTAAAACCAACCAGGTTCATTTTAAGTTCTATAGTCTCTTTTTGTCCGTCACCAAACTCTCCTGCCACCGGATAAAAATCTCCCGTCATTAATTCTGTATTTTGTTCCGGGTGAATTAATTCAATAGTTTCAATACCATGTTTCAGAACACCGGTGTTGATGTGTTTTAAGTTTGTGGTAGTTTTTTTAGTTACTTCTTCACCGTCCCTAATTATTGTTACATTAGATAACAGATTTGTTTTCTCGACTCTGGGTATATTATCGTAAGCCTTCTTTGCGTCAAGTCCGTTATTAAAAATATATTCGTAAAATCTCTTAGCTGCTCTACTGGCATCGTCTACATTCACCGAATTGGTCCAATAAAAGAAATGTCCATTTTTATGAATTCGTGTCATTGCGGAGGTCATATCTGAAAGCTGTCCCATCTCGCAGGCTGAAAAATACCAGATTTTGTTGTCAACTCCGTTACCGTAAAAGTGCTCGAAGAAGGTACTCCGTAAATGAAATGATTTTGTTGAAATGACCACCAGATTTGCATATCCATTATTGTTTATAAATGCAAATACTTCGGAAGCCTTCGTATAACCGTGTTTTATTCCGGTTGATAATATGCTCCTACAATCCTTTAGGCCTTCGCTATCAGCTTTATTGATGTCTCCTTTAATGATAACGTCTATTTTCCCGCAGAAATTTTTACCATGAGTACTTATGTGTACAATATCGAATTGCCCCCAATCTTCGAAATCTGACAAGCTTAAATTTTGCTGTCTAATCGCAATATTACCGCGGTAATTTTTATTTTTCTTAAAAATGTCCTTGATATGATAATAATCATCATCATTACCGAAATGTACCAAGAAAGGTGAAACTAATAGTGCTTTTTTACTTTGGCGTGCTACTTCACCTCGTTGACTACCCACAATATCCTCTAAATCATTTTCATCTTCAAAATTGGTAAAAGCGCTGATTCCGGAAACAATGGAAGTGGGATTAATTCTTTGTTGAACAGGCGCTATAAAACCGCTTCCTTTGTTTTTATCATTAGTAAATTCGCTCAATTCAATTAACATTGGAGTACTACCTTTTAAAGAAAATAAAAGGTCGGTATCATTAATTTGTACTAATGTTGAATCGGGAAAAATTTTCAGGATATCTTTCAAAGAACCTCCCTTGTTAGCTAAGTCTTGTCCTATACGCATCAGATTCCAGCTCTCCGTAAAACTTTCTTCGGAAAAATTCTGAATGGAAAAATCTTCTGAAGCATTCGCGGAAGCAGAAGAGTCTTCTTTCTTCGTCCCACATGAGAGAAATACTGCGAAGATTATGAGAAGTATAGCTGAGAGATGGTATTGGTTAAATGTTTTCATAATATCATCTCTTTAAAATTCAGATACCCTTTTTATTTCTATTAACCCCTTTAAGTTTCTGTGTGCTACTACAATCATTTACTTATAAGTTTTTTAGTTTATCAAGTTTAAGGTCGGAGATGATTTGTTCCAATTCTTCACGGGTGACTTTGTTAGTTTTAATACTAACTGCGAATCGATCGGCGTAGAACATAGATAATGTATAAGCATCGCCGGTCTTTCTGTATGATTCTTTCATTTTAATACCATCAATTACTCTGGATTTTGAATAGCCCCATTCGTCTTCCTCATCGTAATCCATTTTACTTGACATTCGATAGGGTCCCACGCCTCCGGCGCCTTTTTCACCTGCTCCGTCAATCACCATCACCTGAACGCTTTTATTTGATTCACGATATGTTACCCCGCAAGAACTTAATCCAGGCATAAAATTAATATTTGTATTCGCTATCGGTAAGTTTAACACTGTCTCAGGCAGCCATGACTCAAATTCTTCTTTTGTTAGCGGAGTTATTTCCCGTAAGTGAAGTATATTCTCTTTCATATTTTCACTTTCTTTAACCACTTTACTCACATTTTTAACCGTTTCAGTAGAATTTTTCAGTTCTTCTTTCAATTGCTTTTGGTCGTTTCCACAAGAGATTGCCGTAATGAAAACAATAAGCAGGCTAGATATTTTTATAGTTAATTTCATTTGTATATAAATTGATTGCACTTATTAAATTTAAAACCGAAAATCTGATTGATACTCTATCATCTCATTAAACCTTGTAAGCTCTTAATCGCCTCCAAACACCTTTTCACAGCGGTTCCATGTGCTTTCCATATCCTCTTCTAAATCCTGAATACGATCTCCAACACGTACTATCAGATCTTCTTTTTCTTCTTCTGAACAACCTCCATTGCTACGAATGTCTATAGCTGTTTGTTGTAACTTAACTAAGTAATCTTGTGTAAAAAAACGCCTGTTTAAGCAGTTCTCTAACGATTGATCATTACCCTGGCTATCTGGTTGGACCATTAATTCCTGATAGTCATCTTCAGTTTGATCTAAAAAATTTTCAAAATTTATAGCACATTCCGATTTCCCGGCATCTTCAAGTCCGCAGGATACATTAATCGTTAAGATTCCAAGTAAAATAAAATTGATAATTTTCATATTATAAATTTTTAGATAAATAAAAAAAGCTGTAAAAATTGGTGTTTCAACAACAATGCTAAAGTAATTCACGAGCGAGATGCACTATATCAATTTTGTTACAGTTGATATAACATATGTAACATAAGTAGATTAAACGAAGATTGAGGGGATTGAAAGAGTTCTGAAAAGCGAGGGATTCTAGAAATGATGAATTGTCTTAAACTAGCTGAAATAATCATCAACTGTACTTTAAGAATAGTTGAAAACAGAAAATTACACTATTGAAACAGT
>CBDUGY010000046.1:0-20747 GCA_965367015.1 uncultured Ulvibacter sp. | reverse complement strand
GATCACACCGCAACGGCCAGTAATTATAATCTGCTTTGGGCAGTACCACTTTCTTTATTGTTTTTTACCTTGATTTTTAAAAGAAATCCTAAATCTTGGCTTAAGCGTTATGTTTTCTTCTTATTGTTATTATTGGCACTTTTAGCCATACATTGGCTTACTGGTGTGCAGAGCTTCGCCATAGGGTTTCTACCTTTGTTTATTGCTCTGGGGATTCGGTATATTTATCTGATAAGGAATTTAGGAAAGCAGTAATTACCGGCTAAGCGTTCGAGTTACAACTTAAATGATCTTCTAGTTTCTTTCGGTCGGCATCCTACCAAAGATCACTATTTTCACAAAATGAATACATGATTTGAAATCAGTTACACCCACTACTGTCCTCTGTAAAAAATAATTGTGCTCAGAGTTTTGATAACGATACTGATATCAAGAAAAAGACTTCGATGCTTTATATAATAGAGATCGTATTGTAATTTCTCTAAAGCATCTTCTTCAGAAGAACCATATTTGGCATTCACTTGTGCCCAACCTGTAACACCGGGTTTAACGAGATGCCTGACTTCGTAAAAAGCTATTTTTTCAGAAAGTTCTTTTACAAAAACTGGTCTTTCGGGTCGCGGACCAATAACACTCATCTCACTTTTAATTACGTTGATAAACTGTGGAATTTCATCAAATCTGGACTTCCGCAAAAAACGACCAAATTTAGTTACCCGAGAATCGGCTAGCGTGGCAAATTGTGCTCCATCCTTCTCTGCGTCAGTAACCATACTGCGTAATTTATAAATTTTGAAATGCTTACCATTTCTCCCTACCCGGATTTGTGTGTAAAATAATGGTCCGCGATTCGCGACCAGATTCCCCACAAGTATTAAAGGAAATAGTATTACTCCAAAAACTAATCCGATAACAGAAAAAAGTAAATCCAATATTCTATGAAAAAATAAGTACAATTTATTCTGATTGCTTCTGCTAAATGGAAAATAATTATAAAAATCCTTGTCAACATGTTGCACCGGGATTCGCCTGTTAATTTCCTCGTACACTTGCGTATAGGCTCGTATGGCTACTCCGCTTTCAAGTAAATTAATAAGCTTATTGTATAGCGTGACGGTCATTCCGCTGGAATGTGGCGTTGCCACGACAATCTCTGAAATGGATTGTTTTTTAACTACTCTGGCGATATCTTTTACCTCATATTCTTCAAATTCTTTAAAATGAGGCGGTATATATTTTGCGTCATCAGCTTTTATAAAACCAACTACCTTATAATTGGGGTCAGATTTTTGAAGTGAGAGAACAATATTGTCTATATCTGCGGCATTTCCGATTAATAAAATTCTTTTAAAGAACCGAGGCGCTGAGATCAGTACGATGTAGGCATAACGCCATAAAAAGAGTGAAATGTTTACTGAAATATAAAAATAAACGATTTGTAAACGATTTTCCGGAAGCGTAGGAGTAAAAAACGGAGTTAATAGATAAAAGAGTACCGTTACAGAAGAAGTAAGAATAATATTCTGAATTACAACTTCAAACTTACTCGCCTTTTGTAGGTTGTATAACTCAAATATTGTTGCAAATACAGTAAGATATAGCGCCAATACAATAGACCAAACCCAGTGTTCAGAATTGATTTTAAAATAGTCGAAGTTAAATACCAGCCCAACTAAATAAAGTAATCCTAACACACTTGCGATATCAATGATTCGCAAAAGGATTTTTCGTTCTGAAATATCAAAATGAATACTAGACTTTTGGTCCATGATTTGGTTTTGGCTTCGTAAAAATAGTTATTTATTCGTTTAGAAGCACATGCCAATTGTGTTTAACTTCTTCCCAAGCGAATGTTTCTGCTAAAGTACGCGCATTTTTAGATAGTGATTCTGCCAGCAAAGGTGTTATTATTAATTCTGAAATGCATTTTGCAAAAGCATCAATTTTATTGGGAGGCACCAATATCCCGTTTTGATTATTTTCGATTAGAAAAGGAATGCCGCCAACATCGGTACTTACAACAACTAATCCCAACGCCATGGCTTCAATCACACTAACCGGCATGTTATCGAAGTTAGTGGTATTGATAAAAATATCATGATCTTTGGCAATTCCGATCCATTCCATTTTTGTAAGCTTTCCAGTAAATACTACGGGAAGATCCTGAGCTTCCGCTTTGCAAGTTCTCAGAGAGCCGTCCTTGTCTGGTCCCACCATTGTTAGAGTGGCATCCACTCCGTTTTCACGCAATTTTTTTAGCACTTCTATTGCCAGCATTGGGTTGTATATTTTTGCAAAAGAGCGCACCCACAATAATTTGGGGCGTAGTTCTTTCCGAAGAGAAAAAGGATAATTTTCTAATTGTATAGAATTCGGAATGTAGGTACAATTTACATATCCCTTTTTTCTGAATGCCTCCAAAAGAAACTTCGAGGGCGAAATATTTTGTTTAGCACCTTCGAATAACTTTTTAGATATTTTATGATTTTCTGAAAGACGTTTTGAAAGATCCCCACCGTGAAGAAGTGTATAATACGGTAGTTTTAATGACCTACAGAGTTTTGCCACAAAAACCGCGTAATAAAAATTTTGAGTGCTGTATGTATCGATTAAAACAAGATCGACCTTCTTTCGGTTTGTAAATGTTTTATATAGCATATCCAACATTCTACCTGCCTTATTTTTAACCGAAGATGCAGTAATTACCCGATATCCTTCCGCTTCCAATAAAATTGAAAGTGAATCGATAGTGGTAACGGTATTGCCGTGTTTTGCAAGTTTATTACCGATGTAAAGAATTGATTTTCCCAAAATCTCAATCTAAGCTAAATATAATTTTCTCTTTTCCGTAACCTCTGCCGTCTAACGCAATAATAAATGACCCGTCGTCTTTTTTGTGGATATCGATATGGTGCATGCCATTTTTGGCCCAACCATTACCATTCGCGCTCACTACCGGGTTGTTTTTTATAGCCGATTCTTTATAATTTGTTTTACTGAGGCTGTCTATTACAAAACCATAAACTTGTCTTCCATAGCCTCCATAAGAATCCTGCCCAAAACGAATGAGCTTTCCGCTATGGTGAAACATTCTACCGGCAGGCCTAGTATAATTACCGGTCCGTACCGGAGATTTTGGATGTTCTTGCCATTCTCCTAAAATAGAATCTGAATAAAACAGATGTAAATTTTTAGATTTTTCTGCAAGCATATACCAAACAGCATCTTTCTTTAAAACAGTAGGATCTGCCATTCTTTCATTCTTCAAAATATCCTTTTTAAACTCCCATTTCAGAGGGAAATCGACCGCCTCATATAATTTTACAGCATTTAAGGCTTGCGATTCGGGAATCATATAAATATGTTCGCCTTCACGAAATACTAAAGGATACGATAAATGCTTTGTCTCATCGAGGACAACTCCCAGATATTCCAATTCATTATCTTCGTTTACTTTGGCAACACCAATATCAGCACCTGTTTTACCCATAATTTCGAAGAACATATAAAACTCCTTATTATTTTCAAACAAAAAGGGATCGGCGATTAAAAGCTTATCTTTTATATTCGCTTTCTGCCTATCCAAGAGCTTAATATCCTTAAGATTTAAATCAAAAGGGTCTTTGCTAATAATTATTCCTGAAGAGTAGTAGGCTCCCGTGGTTTGCCTTGAAAAAAAAGGGATACTCTGTTTAGTAAGATATAAATACACAAAATAACTGAAGGTCAAACCACCTAAAATTATTATTGCCATAAGAATTTTCTTCAATTTCATATTTCAATTCAATTGGTTTTTTTGATCGTACCCTTTGGTTTTTGAATATCCAATAGAGAAAGACCATATATTAATGCCGGAGCAGCAATACGCATGGATGAATGATTGATCGTTAAGAACCAAAAAGCAAGAAAAGAAAAGAAAAGGAAGTTATTTCTATTCCTGATCCTAAAAATCAAAGGGGTTATAAATAATACGAGTAACCCGGCGACCCCAAACATGCCATGCTCAGAAAGCATCCTACTGGTTTCGTTATGGGTTGCAATACTAATACCTGTTTTTGCTTCGCGGTATTCTTTAGCCTTTCCAACTCCTACACCTGTAATCGGATTTTCATAAAATGCACTTAATTCAGTTTCTATAATTTCCGTCCTTCCTGTCGTAATATCAGCTTTAAGTCTACCTGCCGCATCCTCATTAGAGTATCTATTCACAATAAGTCCAGCTGTAAAAAAAACTGTAATAAGCCAGGTTACTGCAAGGACACCAGAGATAATCCCGATCTTGGGTAATAATGCTGCTTTTTGGTTTGGGCGTAATCTTTTAAAGTAAAAATAAAGTAATAAGAGCGCACAAATCGCAGCAGTAAAAACACCTCCTCGAGAAAATGTGACAATAGCGCGATAGCTCATCATCCCTAAAAGAACAAGATCAATAGCATTAATGAATTTATTCTTTACTGTTAAAAGTCTAGAAAACAGTATGAACATGCCCATACCCAGTATCGTCGCTACCTGATTGGGTCCAAAACCCCCTGAAGCTGCGTAATTAGATCCTGTTCCCGTTAAGGATTCTCTTAAATCCGGTGTGTAGAGAAAAAGATAAGATACCATTGTTACTAAAGGAAGAATTATGCAAATCAAAATAACCTGCAGCCTATCGAAAGTCATTTTCCGACCGTAGCAATACAAAGCACTTATTGCTAAACAAATTGGTCCACTCAGATTAAATCCGATGGCATTAGCCACATTTGAATCGTAATCTAAGTTAACTGCAGAGAAAAATATACCCGGAATAAGTAAGAATATATAAAGGATATAAGGCCACGACTTTCGGTGAAACCCTCGGTAAAACATACCAACAAACAGAAAACCTATTACCGCATACTTTGCAAATTCATAAGAAAAGGCTGCTTCTGTCATTCTCGCCAGTACCTCCATACCCATTATATATGCTGCTCCCATCAATGCTTCATCATTTCGATTATTGTTTTTCACGAGTAAATACATGAAAAATAAAATCGCCAGGGGTAACAGTAATTTTGAAATTAGCGGTAACAAATAAATAGCAACTCCCATCCCGATATGAAGGAACACGAGTTGAACGTATTTTATTTTTGATGGTTTTTTAATAATTTCCTTTTTTATAAATATTTAAGATTTTAGGTAACACTGCATCAAAAGAATAACCTTCGGCAATATACTCTGAATATCTTGCTGCATCAGAGTTTCTTAGCACTGCATTTTCGACATAATTTAAAATAGCTTCGGAAAGTTTTACATGATCATTACTTGGAACCAACTTTCCATAATCGTTAATAACGTCTTTACATTGCCCTACATTTGTGCAAACCACAGGTAGTTGTGCCATTCCATACTCAAGCAAAGCCACCGGGAGCCCTTCGGAAGCAGAGGATAATACTCCTAAATCGCAAGTTTTAAGCAAATTTATTACGCCATTCTGCGAACCGTAAAAATATACATCTTTCAGGTTTCTTTGAGTTATAAAGGTTGTTAAACTCCTATAATAAGCATCGTGATGAATTTCACCCAAAAGGTGCAATGAAACTTGTGGTTGCTTGCTTTTAATTAGTTCGTAAGCGGATAAAAGATTTAAATGATCTTTTTGCTTTCGGATGTTCGCAAGACATACAATTCTGAATGTTCCTTCAGCATCTAGATTTATATCAGGTTTTAACGCAACGCTATTCGACACAAAATTCTTTAGGTAATTCACATTTTTACATTTCAAATGCTCTATCGCCCACATGCGCAGATTTTCATTCACAGAAATAATCGCATAAAAATATTTAGAAGCCTTTCTTAATGTCGAATATGATCGAGATGCCAACATTTCATTTTCGCCGTAGTGATCGTGCCAGATGATTTTTACCTGTTTATTAAATAGCTTTACGACTGCAGCATAGAAAAAACTACTGGAATGTGCGTGAATCACATCAATCTCATTTAGTGAAACATATTTTACCAATAATTTCAGCGCCTTTAGATCTACGGTTCGCTTTTTCTTCAAGAATAAATACCCTACTCTATCATTAAGTGTGGCCTTTAACAAGCCTTCTTTTCTCGTAGTACATAAATGAGAGGCATCTACATGATCTAACAGCTCGTTAGCATAGGCAACCGCCATCCTTTCGGCTCCTCCCGCACTCAACGAATCTATTAATTGTAAAACTCTCATTGCTTCAATAATTTGGCGATCTCCACTTCAAAACGATCCAGGGTGTATAATCTCGACCACGCCATTGCATGCTCACTTATTTTTATAAGTTTTTGACTGTCCTCTAAATAGGTCTTAACTAATGCAGTATCCTTTTCCAGATCATTGTCAATCAGTATTCCTCTTTCGCCATCGGCCAACATAAATGGAACGCAGGAAATTTTTGTAACCACAGGTATTGCTCCCCAAAACATTGCTTCCGCCACTACTTTTGGCCAACCTTCAGATCTTGATGGCAGCAGTAAAAAATCACTACTTTTATAAGCAAATTCAACGGTTTCTGCTGTCTGATTCCCGTGTAGTATTATCCTGTCTGCGATCCCTTTATTCGCCGTGTAGCTTTCTATTTTTTCTCTTTCCGGACCTTCTCCATAAAAATCGAGTATACAATCTTCACCTATATTCATTAATGCTTCCACCAGTTTTATTGCATATAAGGGCCGTTTTCCTTCCGCAAGACTTCCAACAAAGATAAATTTATACGGACTATCAAAAGATTTTGGCGGGATATCTACTTTTTGTAAGTCGGTATAGGAAGCTGTAAAAAAAGACTTCACATTTTTGCTTTGATCAGGCCATTCTCCATACACTAAAACCTGCATATTCCTGGTTAAAATGGTATTACTCAATAGCCACTTTTGAAGTCTGTAACTCCATGGTTGTTTTGCATCCGGATCCCAATTACCCGCATATTTGGCAGTTTTTGATTTCTTCGGAAAAAAGATCTGCATAAAACATCCTATGAGTCCGATATTTCCGGGACATCTCAAATGGATATGATCTGCCTTTCGCATAGCGTTAAATATCTTCCATTTAATCGTTGGAGTCTTAAAAAAGCTTCGAATACCTTGAGAAAAAGAGATTAAAGAAATTTCCGGAATACGGGAAATCTCAATCTTAGCATGTTCGTATGGAAGTTGAATTTTATCAGGTTCACCTTCAAATACAGGAGCTACAATAATAATTTCATCTACATATTTTGCCCACAGATTCATTTCCTTAACATAAGGGCCATACGCATAAATTAATCCGTCTTTACGAATATGGGGAACATGTGTGATAATGGCAAATTTCATTTATTGTATTACTTAAATTTGGGTTTATTGAATAGTAGACTAAACCAGCCTATTGTTCTGCCCAAGGCTTCTGTAAATGCTGCTTTTTTATCTTTTCCGGTGATAACGTTCGTAAATCTTACCAAAGTTAACAGAAATGCGGTGGTGTGCCATTTTAATTTAGCCTTTATAGAAGGTTTGGGATGTCTTACCCGCCAAACATACCAACCATTTCTAATTACCATTTTTCCGTAGTAATATTGATTAGGCCGCCCAGAGGCTTCATGGTAATGCGACAACTGGGCGTTTGTATTGATATAAAGCTTACCTTTTTTCGAAAGACGCAATGTATAATCTGCATCTTCATAAAGTCCGTAGCCTTCAAAATACTCCGAGAATTTTTGGGTTTCTAATACCCTTTTTGGATAAGAAGCTACACCTCCCATAAGTTGTTCTACTTCGTAGATCTTTCCGCTTGGCGGTAAAAAACTAACACTGCGTCCATGGCCAAAATCCGGAAGGTGGGCCGGCGGGACATCGGCATTAAGACCCAATTTTTTTCGTAGTACGAAACGAGAGCCATCTTTACGCACCCAACCATCGAATGCGAACTCGTTTATAGAAACTTGACCGGAGATATCTCGCTTTTCCCACTTTACCTCATTAGTGATAAAACCTCCCACTCCCAATGCATCCGGATAATTTTTGTAAGTACTAAGCAACACTTGAAAATAATTTGGAGTCAACACTATATCATCATCCAAAAAACATACGACATCCATCGTCCCCAAAACTTTCTCGATTCCGAAATTACGTTGTCTGGTAAGCCCTCTTTGTTCATCGGAAACCTGATAATATTCCAGGTTTTTAAACTCATGTTGCTGAAGCATTTCACCAGTATCGTTATTTGTCGAGCCGTCGATTATTAAAATCTGATCGGGATACATAGTCTGTAAAGCAACCGAATTCAGTAATGAAAGCAATGGCTGCGGACGCATATAGGTACAAACAATAAGTGAAAATGTCATACTTCCATTAATTTGTGAGCCCAATCGAGGCTGCAATTCCAGCGTTGTTTCATTTTTCTGAGATACGAAAACGGATTCTTAACCGACTGTTCTTTATAAAACTTCAAAAACAAAAGTAACTTATATCCTCTCAACTGAGTTTTTGTGGTATGCTTTATTCTATACAGCATAATTGTTGGCGACGGCTTCGGAAGTACATGCGAGTCTTCCCAGGGTTTTTGTATCGGTTGTCTGAACCCACCTATTGGAGCTTTTAAATGTTTCAGTGTAATAAAAGGGTTATACAAGACATCGTAACCTTTATTGCGCAATTGCATTCCGTAATCTGTATCTTCTCCAAAACCGTGCTCGAAACCCATGTAGAAAGAGGTTGCTTTAACAGCTTCCGAAGCAACTACACTGCATCCCGAACCAAACGAACGCCATTGAACAACATTCGTTTCATGTTCAATATCACCATCCCTAAGGCAGCTTAATGTAACTGCCTTTGCCTTGAATTTATCCAGGAAATTCAGTACTTCTTCTAAAACATTCTCCCCAAATCGAATATCATCATCTGCCATAAACACCCAGGCTGATGCTATCTTAGAAATAGCTATGTTTCTGGCATTACATGCTCCTGTTTGATGAGTAAAATGATGGTCTATTTCAAAAGGCCATTCAGTATTAATTAAATAATCCAGCTCACTATTCGAATCAACCTGCGGATTCTGTTCAACAATAATCACTTTTTTGGGCAAGCATGTTTGCATTGACAGGTCCTTCAGCACATCGCGTAAATACAGCTTCCTTCCAATGGTGGGAATTATTACGTCAATACTTCTTTCTGAAAGCTGTTTATTAGTGTTTACAGATACTTCACCAATAGTTGGCTTTACACCCCCAAGTTTTTTATTAATAAAGCCTTTCAGAAAAGCCAATAGCGGAAACTTTTTTTCGAATATTATATAATTAAACAGCAGCATAAACATCCATCGGGTTTTATAATGCTGATAGACAAACTTAAAAAGACTATTGGGATCTTTCGTTTTGTTTGTTTTCGGGGAATCAGTTCCTATCTTAACTAAATTTGGACACGAATAGCAAATAAGTCCGTTTCTCTGTCCAATTTTTGCGATAGACGAAAGTATATAACCCGCATTCCCTTTCAATTCAAATTTTTCAAATAAACGCAAAGTAGACGCATGGATTACTCCCACGTTTTCACTCATTAACCATGTTGGATATTGCACAGCCCTTTCAATCTTTAAAAATGGTGAATCTTCCACATATCCTATAGCTTCCGGAAGGGAATAATCCCCGGACACACTATAACTCATCATAAGTCGGTCGTGTAAAAATAGTGAGGTGATTTCTTCTTTATTTAAGAGAGACTCGTATCGGTTTTCGCACCAAACCAAGAGAGATTCGGGTGTAAGCTTTGATAGAATGAACAAAACCTCTGTTAAAGATTTCCCCGCCAGAGATCCGGCTTGTTCAGGGGAGATATTGACCACCTTTCCTTCGGTATGAGTTACGACGATCATTTTTCTATAAGCGCTTTATAAAAATTAATATTCTGTACCACAATTTTGTGGATATCAAAGGTATCTTCAATCTTCTTGCGAGCGGCAACTCCTATTTGAAGTGTCTTTCCTTTATTGTTGAAGAGATGTGCAATCGTTTCAGCGTAAGCTTCGATATTGTTTGGGTCTATTAAATAGCCATTCTCTTTGTGATCAATAAGTTCTGTGGCCCAGCCGTAGTTGGTATTAACCACCGCCTTTTGCAGTGCCATAGATTCGATCGTTACCATTCCCAGGGTTTCAGCAAGCGAAGGAAAAACACAAACATGTGCATTCTTGATATGATCTTTAACAGTTTCGTATGCTACCTTTCCTAAATATGACACCCGCTCCTTCGCTTTTTCTGAAAACATATTTTCAACCAGCTTCCAAGTAGAAGGGCTCCCGCTTTCCAGATCGGAAGAATCACTTCCAATTAATATTAACTCTGCTGCCTCAAATTCTTCGACTAAGATATTGAACATTTCAGCGAGCTGAAAAACACCTTTCTTCCGAATCACTGTTCCAATATTTAGAATACGGTGGGGTACATATTTCTGTGGAGCATCATTTTCGAAATGTGCCAAATTAAGACCGTAGTGAATTATAGACAGCTTCGATCTGTCCAACTTAAATAGTTTAACACTCTCCTCCCCCGCATAGGTTGTTGGTGCGATATAGGCTTTCGCCTTTTGAACCGCATTATTTTCGAAAAACCGATTCTTCCATTTTTGTTTTCTGTTTTCTAAATGGCAGAAATAGGTATCGCTACCATGAAAGCGAATTACTAATGGAGCCTTTAAGTTCATAAATGCGGTGATTCCGGTCCAATCCGGTGCTTCTATCGCATCGATATTTTCTTGAACAATTATTCTGTTGATATACTTTTCAATATGCTTACGGTGCAGGTAGAAGCCGAGTACGGGATAGTTCCGGTATTTGATAAGATGAAAGGTAATTCCGTTTTCTTCGAAAACAAGATCTTCGGCCTGATTGTACACAAAGAGTGTCACTTTCACACCTTTTGCCGCCAGCCCGTTGACAAGATTCTTAATACTTGTAGCGATCCCCGCAGCTTTATTAACTTTAGGATGAGGGTATTCGGAAGTTAAGAATGAAAGATGCATCAGCTTGTAATTTTATCAATTTGATTCCAGATTCTTTCTGAAGCTTTATCGGCAGGATGTAAGTTGATAATTTTAAACCATGCCTCTGCTTCCCTTACCGTTTGCGGAACACCTGCTAAGATCATCTTAATTTTATCTGCTATTTGCTCGGGATGATCTAACCAAACAACCGCTTCCGAAGAAGTCATCGATCGAAAATGTACATAATCGTACAGATATACACCTTTTTCGGGTACTTCTGCCTTATTCAAATAATTATAGTTCATATAAGCACAAGGCTTTCCGTGACACACAAAATCGAAAACCATACTCGATGCAAGGTTTATTACAAACTCGGTATGAGCAATAATATTGGCCTGAAGATCTAAATCTTCGGGTGTAGGTAATATGGTGTTCCACGCATCCCCCATTTTTTTCCATAATGGCGGAATTTGGATAATTACATCTGTAAATTCTGCCATTACTTCATCATAACGGCTTGTAAAATCCACCGGGCATTTACGGTAAATAATTTTTAGGTTATGTCCTTGCTTATTCAACGTGCGTACTGCTTTTGCAGCATCGCGCACGTACAATTCATCTTTGGGTGAAGTTGTGATATCGTCTCCGCTATAACAGATATAGTTTATCTCAGGGTCTAAATTATGATGTTTGCAAAAAGCTTCACGGCTCAGTAATCTGTTTTCTTCAAAATGTGGCTCAAATTGCGGAGTACCGGTTATATACGCCGTATCCGGATTAATATATTGTTGGTAGTGTAACAACTGATATTTCATCAATTCACTCCACACAAAATAATGATCGGTGGTAGTAACCGTAGTTGCTTTGGGCATATTATCCCATGAAAAAATAAAAGTAGAAGTAGGGATCTTAAGATCCTGTGCCGCGGTGAGTGGCGCAATGGCTGTGACCGACCGCTGACTCGTGCAAAAAACAAGATCGGGATTTTCTTTCTCTAATACTTTTTTACACTCCTTATAATATTCAGTACCACGTTCTATCTTAATAATTCTATTTCTTAATTTATGCAGTCCTTTTTCTGACCCATACCATTTTGCATAAACCTTGGTAAGATGACTTTTCACTTTGCTCTTTAAATTTTTATAGGAAAGCGGGAAGAGATACTCATAATAGATTAAATCATTATCTCTTTCTGAAAAAAGCCTGATTTCAACCAGCTTCTGGGCATTCTTTAAAATGTCGGTATGCCAATGAGGTTTGGGTCTTTCTATTTTTATTTCTGAAAAACCCATAGCGGAAAGTTGAAAGGGAGTGCTATTCCAAAAGATTACCTCGTATCCTTTGTTTATCCCCAATTGATAAAAAGATGTATAGGCGAAATTCCGCAAACTCACCCCATCGGGAAGTAAAATAAAAATCTTCTTTTTATGCTTTGTCACGAAATTGCTTTTGATTGCTTAATTGCCAAAGTTCATCTTTCTTTAATGCTTCCAAAAATTGAGTAGCACTATTCCCTTCTCCAAATGACTCATCGGCGGGTGCCACAGTTTTTTGCTTTGCCTCATTAATTGCCGTCGTGATACTATCTGTTGCGTAAGAACAATGAATAATATCGTCATGAACCGATCTATTTTGCTGTCGGCTCCCTATATTAACCGTGGGAATATGATAATAAGGTGCTTCCCGGATTCCAGCACTAGAATTTCCTATCATGAATTGAGATTTTTTTAATAACGTTAAGAAATATTCAAAACGGATAGATGGAAAAATCCGAAACCGGCTATTTCCTCTCAAGCGCTTGTAAGCTTCGAAAATAGCGTCACTTCCCAAATCGTTATTCGGATAAATTACTACATAATTGGCATCATCATTTAAAAGTGCATCCACAAAATGCGCTGCATTTTCCTGCATATGTTCGAACTCGGTGGTCACAGGATGAAACATCGCTACCGCATAATCATCGAAAGGAATTTCATAGTATCGTTGCACTTCGGCTAAATTTGGCAGCTTTCCTGAAAACATAATATCAACGTCCGGCGAGCCAATTTCATAGATCGATTCGGTCAATTCGCCCATTTGCTCCAGGCGCTTGGCAGCAGAAGCATTCGATACAAAATGTATATGACTTAATTTACTCACAGAATGTCGAATTAATTCATCAACAGTTCCCGAAATTTCACCCCCTTCAATATGAGTTACTAAAACATTATTTAGTGCTCCTACTATGGCTCCTGCGAGTGTTTCTACTCTATCACCATGTACCACGATCATATGTGGCTTTAACTTGTTAATATATGCCGAAAATCCTTCGATAGTGCGGGCCAGGCTTAAATCCATTGTACCTTGAGAGGTCTGATTGTCGAAGGTATAAATATGCTGAAAACCGCTTTTCTCAATTTCCATAACCGTAAATCCGTATTTCTGCTGAAGATGCATTCCTGTTGCAAAAATATGCGGCTCAAAATCCGGATCCTCTTCTAAAATTCGAAGCAAGGATTTTATTTTTCCGAAGTCGGCACGAGTTCCGGTAAGAAATGCTATTTTCTTCATAAACTGATATCTTCTTTGGTTAATTGCACGTCATTTTCAATATCTCTTGAGGCTTTCTTTCCTAATACTTCGTCAAATTTTTCAGCTAAAATTTCCCCGGTACCCGGGCGCTTTACCCAGATATTTTCGGTGGTAAAATCTTCCCCTTTTCTAATCGGTTGAATTGTACAAACTGTTGCAAAAGCAAAATCGATGGTAACTTGCTCTTCTTTTGCGGGTTCTTTGGTTCCGCCTCTCATCATCCATATCTCTTCTGAAGATTTTATCAATTCTGCGCAAGCTTTTTCATCCATACTACAAACAATATCCGGTCCGGTGCGCTGCAGGTGATCGGTAAAATGTCTTTCTAAAATTGAAGCGCCCAATGCTACTGCACCTAAACAAGCGTTGTTATTTAAAGTATGATCACTTAAACCGAAAACCTTATCGGGAAATGCTTCATGTAATTGCATCATGGCTCCAAAACGCACCAAATGCGTGGGGGTAGGATACAGATTAGTGGTATGTAACAAGGCTAAGGGTACTTTGTGCTTATCGAATATCGCTACCGCTTTCCGAACACTTTCGATAGTATTCATCCCTGTACTCAATATCACCGGTTTTCCGAATCCCGCTATGTGTTCCAGTAATGGATAGTTATTACATTCGCCCGAACCAATTTTATATCCTTTCACGTCCATCGCTTCAAGACGATTGGCGGCAGCACGTGAAAACGGAGTTGAGATAAAGATCATTCCTTTTTTTTCTACATACGCTTTCAACGCTCTTTCGTCGGCTTCATTTAAGGCGCAGCGTTCCATAATATCGTAGATAGAAACATCTGCATTCCCGGGGATTACCTTTTTTGCAGCGCCACTCATTTCGTCTTCAACGATGTGCGTTTGGTGTTTAACTACCTCTACGCCGGCTCTGTGAGCAGCATCTACCATTTCTTTGGCAACGGCCAACGACCCTTCGTGATTGATCCCGATTTCGGCGATCACCAAGGGTTTATAATCTCTTCCAATTTTACGTCCTGCGATTTCTAAAAAAGGCTCCATAGGTTAAGTTCGGCAGCTTCCATGTGGAAACTGGTTGCAATCGAAGCGCGGTAACGCTTGTTTATGTTGGGTTAGATCTTCGAAAGAAATATCGCGCTCTTCTACGTTAAAGGAGAACAGAACTTCCTCATCGTCTAATAATTTTCTAGTCTCATCTGTAAAGGTATGAAATCCGCCGTAAGGATAACAAAACGTTTTCACTGAAAGTGCTCCCACTACCGATTCCAAAAAAGAGAAAGACGCCACAATTTCATCTTTTTGCTTCACAAGAGCAAGCTTGCTCATCACCGGATGATTTACAGTATGACTTCCCAATATCATTCCGGCATCATTCAACATTTCAAGTTCTTCTTTCATCATATAAAATTTTGAAAATAGCTGTGAAAGCGATTCTTCGAAAAACTGCTCAATGAGCGCATCGATTACCGATTTTCTAAATTTATAATCTATATAATAATTTAAAGTACGTTTGATTAAATTGGTATAGTCGTCATTTTTCTGAAGCTTATAGGTCGCTTCTTTAAAAGCCGAAATATTTTTATGCGAAAGCATTTCTTCTGAAATAACTTGTTGTAAGGCATCAAATAATGTTTTTGAAGGCACTTTCCCCAAAAGCAAATGAATTTTGTGTACATCTAACAAATCTTCAGAATTATATACCCCTGTAGTAATATAAAAGATACCCCACAAATTGCGTTTTTTCAGAACCGGAAGGACATATTTAAAATGATCTTTAAAGCCGTCGTCGAAGGTTAAAACAACCCCGGGAGCAGGAATTCCCGTTTTTAAAGAGTTTAAAAAATCATCTTTACTTACAAAGCCGAAGTCGGTTTCAAAAAAATCCAACTGTTTCTCAAAATCGTCGATGTGTAAATTTTTGAAATTCGGAAATGTCTCGTCAAACGGACGAACATAATGATACATAACAGCTTTCATTGTAGGCCTATTCATATATTATCGCTGGGTTTTGAATGATAGGGACTGCCGAATCCCGGTTTTTTCTATCTGCCAGATATTTGGGAATCATGCCTGAATCGAAATTTTTATATAACTGTGTTACCGAAGCTTCGGTGAAATCTGAATTCTTATAATACAAATCGTTATCGCCGGCAGCTATTTGAGGCATAGATTGCAACATGTCAAAACTACACACCATGGAGGCCATTTCCGAAGTCATAGAAATTATGAGTCGGTTGCAAATCACATGAAACGAATCATTTTCGTAAATATCCGGCCGAATCTGATGTACCACCTCGCCGGTGTCGATTCCCGCATCTATCTTCATAAAAGTAACCCCACAATATTCGGGTGCATTATTCACAAAGGGCCAATAATTGGTTCCACTTCCACGATAGTATGGTGATAATCCTAAGTGAATATTTATAAATCGATTTGGAAATGCATCGATAAGTGCCGGTTTAATAATTGAGGATCCATAGGAAATGATCACATCAGGATTGAGTTTTATGATTTTCTGTATATTTTCCGGATTGTTTATAGATCCTTTTGAGATATGTATAGGATTGGACGTATCAATAGTATACTCGCAAAACAATTCGAAATAATCTTTTTCTACCTGTAATCTTGCTTGAAGGTGCTTATGGCGTAATTTTTCGTCTTTAGAGTTGGTTATTTTATTAACCAGATTTTTCTCATCCGACTCGCAAAAACTTGCCACCACCTCTATCCCCTTTGGTAGCGCCAAATACTTTCTGAAAAAAGTATGCCTTAACTCTGAAGATGTAAGAATAACAACTCTTTTCATAGTTCTTTCGCATATTTTTTTAAGATTACTTCAGCCATCAAAAAATCAATATCAGTATCAATATCAACATTGTCAAAAGGAGTATCTGTAATGTATGCGTAATTGTTTTCAGATAAAATTATACCCTTCTTTATTTCCTCACATTTAGTGATATACAGCAATCCGTTTTCTTTAAACATCGATTTTAGATCCTGACTCCTTTGTCCCATAACATAGTTAGATGGTTTGAATCTGTTATTCTGAATTATACCGAATTTTGTTTCAAATTTACTGACCGTCATTAGACTTTTTGCACCACTTTCGATAAAGACATTAAAAGCATCAGGAAATAAATTGGCGGGGCGCAACGGATTCGTAGGTTGTAATAAAATTAGATTATCAAACTCCTCCTGAACATTTTTCAGTACATGCTGAAGTGCGGTGATCACCGGCTCATGGTCGCCGGCTAGTATTTTTGGCCGCATGATTACCTCAGCCCCGTAGTTTATTGCTAACTCGGCAAGTTCCGAATCGTCTGTACTAACAATTACGGTATGGACAATTTCAGGAAAACGCTTTGCATACAGAATACTGTGAGCGATAAGCGGATGTTCACCCAATCGCATACCGTTTTTCCCGGGGAGCCTTTTCGAGCCTCCTCTGGCGGTAATAACGGCGATATTTCTTGTTTTAGCCATCACTATCAGGGTTTAAACGGACAAACATTCAACAATCCTTTTTGTAAGCGTTCTACTACTCCTGTTTTTGGTAAAATCTGATCTTTATTCTCGAAAAGCAATTCCATTTCATTTGCAAGATAAGGGGTTTCCCTTATCGGAAAAACATAAGGTGGAATTTCAACCGATTCGAAATAATCCCGATACTTAATCGCATCACCAAAGACCTTATCTGTAAATTGCTGCCAAATTGCCGGTATTCCGTAGGCATGAGAAATAATTACCCCATGCAATGAAGAAGAAATAATCCTTTCACATCTTAAGAATTTATTTGTTGTTTCTTCAATGTCGTTCGTCATTAAGTCAATAAGCAATACATCAGCTCTATCTGAAAACCATTCTTCCACTTTTTTATAGTCGTTGTAATGGGGTACGATTCCAAAGCGATACTTTTTCTTAATACTCGGATTGTAAAATTTGGGAAGTAAGAGTCCGGGGTCCCCATACACTTCCGGAACTTCAAAACCTTGATCAAGAAGGTGTTTTCGCGATTGCGGACCGCGTACCGCTAAAAATTTCGCATTCTTAATTTTGTATTCTTTGGCAATGATTCCACTTCCCCATACAATACATTTATGGTTCACATGTGTAAGGATACTTCCGGCAGTGACAAAGATGGGCATAAAGAAATCTAGCAACGAAAATTTCTTCGGAAAGGCAAAAATCACCTCTTTCCCTGAAATCTTTTCAACAAGATACTTGCCCAGAAGATCGCCGTAATTCTCCTGTGCTTTACCCTGAATCTTCCGTTCGTTCCACCAAAAAAGTCGTATTGAATTTTTATAAAACATCAATCAATTTTACTGCAAGATAGCATTATACTTATCCAAAACCTCAGTCTTCACATAATCGAAGTCTAAGGTAGGTTTTATTGTTTCTAAATTATAATTGACCGCTTTTTGCATCATTTCGGGATGCGAAAGCGCATTTTCAATTTTAGTTTTAATTTCCTCAATGTCTAAGCAATCATCTATGAGCAATCCATTCTTTCCTTCGGAAATAAGCTCTTCTGTCACCTTTCCGGGATTGGATTGAATCGGAAACACACCCATACATATCGCTTCTAAAAGAGTATTTGGAATTCCATCTGAATTACTATTACCAATATATATTTTTGCTCTGCCCATTAGTTTTAGAACTTCCTCATGGCTCAACCTGCCCTTAATTGTAAAATTAGATTTACTGGTTAATTGCTTTTCATCAGCAAAAGCAATCACCGAGGCATCGGCACCGAAAACCACAATTTGAAAATCTGTTAGCTTCGGAAGTAGATCACATATTGCTTTTAGGACTTCGATCACTCTACCCGACCGACCCTGAAAACCTTTTATTAAAATTATATCCCTACTTTTAAAAGGAGTTAAATATTCTTCTAATTCTTTTAAGTGAAAACCTCCCCCTCCCGGAAATACCCCTAAAAATTTGCCCTCAAATCCGTGTGATTTTGCAATATGGTAATCGCGTTTACAATCTGAAAACATATAATCTATCCTGGGAAGGACATTTTTAATATCCTTTAAAAATTTCGGATCGTTCTGAAAATAGAATAAATCGCTCCCCCAGGAAGAATAGATCCATGGCAGTTCATTCAGCTTTTTCATCGTTTTTAATATGGGTGCGCAGGCAACATATAAGGCAAAACTATGAACTACATCGGGTTGAATATCGAGAACGATCTTCTTGAAGGTAGCTTCGGTATTATTAGTATTTAACTTCTGAATGGCACTATGTAACGCCGGTATATTCTTTTTGACAGTATAGTATCCGGGATACTTAAAACGTCTTTTCCAACCGGTAATCTGTTTCACATTTTGAAGTTTTTCAACCTGCTGTTCCCCATCTAAAATATCGAACCAATACAACTCATGACCTTCCCCCTGAAGCTGTTCAGTCCACCTGAAAAAATGAAGAGTAGGCATTGAGACCAGAAGTATTTTCATACTTAAAAAACGAGGGTTAGATTAATTACTTTCTTTTGTCGGTTGAAATTATATGTATAAGGCACATTTCTATAATTTTTAATAATTTCTTCCAGCAACAGGTTGTTCACCTCTTCCATTGAGAGGATGATGAAATGTTTTTTCTTCAATAATTTCTTAATATCCTGTGTTTTCTTCTTTTTAAAGTTAGAATCACCAATAGTAATAGCAATCACCGCATCCTTATAATTTTTTAACTGCGCGAGGAGCGAAGAGATCTCCAGATCGATCGGTTCGAAGTGCAGCATATAATCGGGTGTAGTCATAAGTCTTTTATAGGCAGCAGGATCGGGTAATTTCCCCCAATTATCATCCAGATTTACTTTGGTACGACTTGTTAGTTCAGTGAGCAGCATATATCTGTTATTGATGCGCTCCAATTTTGAATGATACGGTTTGGTGCTGCTCTTACTTCTGTATGCCTTAGGATGCCATTGATGTTTTACCAGAGCTTCGGTATCATAAAATTCAATATGTAAGCCCAGATTTTTCAAACGAATATGGATATCGGTGTCTTCGGCACCCCAACCGTGATAAAATTCGTCGTAACCATGAACGGCCTTTAATTTTTCGGTCGGAAATAGTGTAGTTCCTGTTACATCAACAGTACCCAGGAAATCGATTTCATAGCTTTCATACGATTTTTCTTCGAGTGACTCAGCTTCAGAAAGAAAGCCATACTGAAAATACAAAACATTTTCTGAGGCCTTTTCCGTAGCAATTTTAATAAAGTCGGGATGAAAGATAAGATCGATATCTCCCACTAGAAAATAAGGCGTTGTGGTTTCCCTTAGCGCAATATTAATCGATCTGCACTTAGACCATAATTGTCCTTGGGTGGGGCAGGCAATTAATTTGACAAACTCGAACTGAGTTGCTAATTTTTTGATTCCTTCGGCATATTCTAGGTCACTTCCATAATCTACCAGGATTACCCGAAAATCATTAGCAGTTTGAACCGACAAAGATCTTAAACAATTTTCGGCTATTCGCAGGTCACGGTTTCGATATGTAAGGACAAGGGTGATCAATTCCGATTTTTCTTTAAACTATAAAAATACATTTTAATAGGCTTCCAGGAGGGATTTAAGACCAGAATTCTCAAGAAGACCCCAAAGGACTTCCCGTAGCTCCCCTCACGATTATAACTCTTCATAAGGGCGTCCAGCTTGTGGAGTCTGCTCTTTTTCAACAAGGCTTTAACAGGCGCAAACTGAGGATCTTCTATAGCGTGCTTTAAAATTGCAAGATTGACCTTAAATTCATCGCTTAGTTTTTTCCGAAGGGCGAAAGAAGCGCCAATTTCAGTCCGGTAAGCGGCAGTAACCTCATCTATAAATTTGATTTTTCCGCCTTCAATTAGTGTCCATAGATAAAGCGGCCAATCGCCGTACGGAAAATTAATGATCCATGCCGGCGGGTCTTTTATAAGAGTTTTATTCTCGAAAAGCACTGTAACAGATGGAATATAGTTGCCCATTACCAAATGCTCGAAGGTAGTAGTTTCGGGCATTTTCACTTGCGAAGATTCCTGAAAAGTTCCGTCGGGCAACAAATCCGTTTTTAAAGTGTAAACTATTTTATAATCTGGATGTTGTTCTAAAAAATCTACTTGTTTTTGGAGTTTCAATGGGTCGGTCCAATAGTCATCACCATCGCAAATGGCAATATAAGTTCCGGTACATTCTTTTAGAGTATGCATAAAATTTGCGATCAGTCCCATATTCTTCTCAGCAGAAAGTACTTTTAC
>CBDUGY010000045.1:0-21629 GCA_965367015.1 uncultured Ulvibacter sp. | reverse complement strand
CCATATAAGTTTTAATGATTTTTTTAATTTCGTCGGGCATGGTAGCCGAAAACAACCAGGTTTTTCTCGATCCGCTGGTATACTTTAGAATTCGGTTCAAATCTTGTTTAAAGCCCATACTTAACATTTCATCAGCCTCATCCAAAACTAAAGTCTCAATACTTTTCAGGTTGATCTCACCCCTTTCAATTAAATCGAGCAGTCTGCCGGGGGTTGCCACTATAATATGTGTTGTTCGTTTTAAGTTTGCAATTTGTCTGTCGATTTTTTCTCCACCATAAACACCTTCAGAAAATATTTTTTGCGGGCAATATTTAGTGAATTTAAAAAGTTGTTTCTGTATTTGTTGTACTAACTCCCGTGTTGGAGCTAAAATCAATGCCTGAACCACATCATTGTTCGGATCAATATGATGTAGAATTGGCAGACCGTACGCGGCTGTTTTACCCGTTCCGGTTTGTGCCAGGCCAATAAGGTCGGTTTTTGAATGGATTAAAATAGGGATTGCGATCTCCTGTATCTCGGTTGGAACCTTTATTCCTAATTCCTTCAATGCCGTTATATATTCTTTACGGACTCCTAAATCTAAAAATGTTGACATGCTCTTTTATTCTGAAATAACTGCTTCGAAAATTTTCGAAGTTTGTGGATGCAAAGGTACGCTTTATTCTGTGCTACTATAATCAAACAAGCAAACTAATACAAATGTGTATTTTTGATAAAGTTTATTCCAAACAGACATGTATTCTATGCCTCACAACGAACATAAGTATTTTATACTGAATAAACCTTACGGTTATATAAGTCAGTTTATTTCCAATGACTCAAAGGCTCGTAAAAAGAAATTCTTAGGTGAGTTATTTCCCTTTCCTGAAGGAACCATGGCAGTTGGCAGATTGGACGAAAAAAGCGAAGGCTTGCTTCTACTTACTACAAATGGAAAATTTAGTGCAAAGGTCTCAAGTTCTAAAATTGAAAAGGAATACTATGCGCAGGTTGATGGAATGATAACGCCTGAAGCTATAATTGCACTACAACAAGGTGTAGAAATTGGACTTAACGGAGAAAAATATATTACCAGAGAATGTGCGGTAAAGGCAATAGAAAACCCGCAATTTCAAGAACGAGAAAAAAAGATTCGCGATTCCAGACACGGACCTACGAGCTGGGTCTCAATCACTTTGAATGAAGGAAAGTTCAGACAGGTAAGAAAAATGACCTCTGCAGTTGGTTTTCCAACATTGCGTTTAGTTAGAGTTCGAATAGGAAAACTTGAGCTTTCAGAATTAAAAGCAGGAGAAGTTAAAGATATAACCCATTTGATAGAAACTACCGAAATTTAACTCTTCTAGAGGTCTTTCGGTTTAAATACACGCACTGTCGAAGCCGGATATTTTTCCAACAAATGTGCGGGACGAATAGGGCGTTTTTCAAAATTGCCGCCACAATTCGGACACATATTATTGAATATATTTGAAGCGCATTCATCACAGAACGTACACTCGAAGGTGCAAATCATTGCGTCTAAAGCATCAGTATCTAGATCTTTGTCGCAGTGTTCACAGCCGGGTCTAATTTGGAGCATAAATAAGCAAAAATTAATAAAATAAGAAGAGTAATAAAACACCCATACTCAACGATAAAAATACTATTACTTTAATCATTCTCGTCTAGTTTAAAGAATTCGTTCACAGTTTTACCGAAAATTGCAGATAGCTTTAATGCAAGCACTGTTGAAGGCACATATCTATTAGCTTCTATCGAGTTAATTGTTTGGCGGGATACGCCAATTTTTTGTGCAAGTTCATCTTGAGTAAGATTCAAAATAGCTCGTTCAACTTTTAATGTGTTTTTCATCAGTCTTGCCGTTTAAGGATGTAGAAAAACATCAAATAGACCACTAACATCATCCACAAAATCTGGAAATCACCCAAATCTTCAAAAGCAGCTTTTTCCGGCTTTACGATTTTAAACGCTATCCAATTAATCAATGGCTGTATAAGTGTGTATATTACTCCGATTAAAAATGCTAAAGAAAATGACCGGGCTCTGAAAGCTTGAATACGCTCGTCCTCTATCTTTTCTCTCGCCAGAACTACTACAAAAAGAAATCCCAGCATTAATCGGCGTAAAATATCTTTCAGCAACTCGAAATCTCCCTCAAAAAATTTCGTGCTGAGGAGAATTACGAGCGCCAAGAAGAATGCAATCCACCCAAACCTCTTATAATAATGAGGTAATTTAAAATTCAATAATCGCTGCGCACCCTTTCGTTCACATTCCTGTACGGATTTTAAATTCATATCTTATCGTTGTTATAAAGTTTACTTTACTATATGGAAAGCACCATTTACTTAATGACAAATATACTTTACATTTTGAATTATGCAAATTTATTTGTGAATTAATTCTATAATTACTCTTTAACTACCAATATAGTGGCTTTATGTCCTGTGAGAAGATTCCATTCGCGGGCGGAAACCAGTACACCCTTATCATCATATACATGCAGTTCGGCCGTATTAGGGCCCGATGAACCCTGATTTAGGGCTTGAAAATCAATTCTATTTAATCCTTGTACTAAAGGCAAATCAAACCCTCTAAATGTTCCATCCAGCGATATATCACTCTGTACGATATCATCATTTACAAATACGCGAATACGATCTCCATCCACATACTCATGATCGCGATAGACCACATTTACGTAGGTAGCTCCGGTTTTAACTTCGCCCAGATCCTGATCTCTGCCGTATTCTGCTTTAGCTTCCTTGTCTTTGGTAAAATACTTGGGACCTTTACCCGGCTTACTAGCTATAAATTTATCCTCATCAGACATGTTGAACGGCTTGTCTTTGTCGTCACCCAACTTTGGGGATTCCTTAGGGTTAAATCGATTGTCGGGGTTAGTTAAGCTCGGGGTCTTGATGGCGGGTAGCTCATATCCACTTGGACTTACAACATCATTAGTTGTAGACTCGATCTGCACTGAATTATTGTTTGGGTTATCGAATTGGGCAATCGCATTTGACACAACGAAGGTCACAAATACAAAAGAAAAAATATATTTCATTATCAACATTTATAAATCAAATTATCAATTACAACAATCGCACCAAAAGAGTTTTGCGGTATCATAATTTCAGAAGCTTCTTGACTGTCTTATTCCCATTGATATCTGTAATCAATAAAAAATAAACACCTCCCGAAATGCGCTTCAGGCCTTCAACCATTACTGAACTACCCGATCGTTCTGTTTGTATAGGTATTTTTCTGCCACTTATATCGAAAAAATCAAGCTCCTTTATTTCTTCAGAAGAAATTTCGATGGAAAATGAATCTTTAAACGGATTTGGTTGTATTATTACTTCGGAAAGTAAATTGGTTTCAGAAAATCCTAAGACAATACTATCATAATCAGACACTTCAAAATCGTCGAAATAAAATCCATCGCCCGGAATACTACCATTATTTGTAAGTTGAAAACGGAATCGGACGTCATTAAAGGTTTTGTACGCTGACAGATCGTACGAAAATTGAGTCCAAAGTTCGTTATAGCGATATTCATCGATCGTATCCCAATTAGTACCGCCATCGGTCGATATCTGAAGCCGTGCGCGATCTCCAGCCTCTATTGAGTGCTTGCTCATAAAATTGATCAAAGGATTCATCGTAGTTGTAAGATCGAAGATCTCATCTAACTCGAAATAGTTCAAAGTATCGTTTTCACCGTTTCCACCGTTAGAATCACCAAAGCAGGCAATTCCGCTATATGAATCATCCAAAACCGAACTCCAGGAGATTCCGCTGCCGGAGGCAAGCCAGCGGAAATCCCCGCTCTCGCCATCATCGAAAAATAATATATTTTTTCCACCCACAAAGATGGTCAATTCTGAAAATTCATTTGGTATACCATCCTGATAGGTCGCTAGCGTAATGTCGAATGAATTTGCGGTAAAAGTTGGAGATAATGAAATCGTAAAGGGACTCGCTGAATTATTAGCTCTACTCCTTGCATTTAAACTTCCATAGCCGCTGGCAGTTGAAATCGTAACTCCCGGAGAATTGGTAGAGGCAATAACACTTACATTCTGAGCCACAGCTCCTACTCCAACATTTTTAACCTCCACCACCAAATCAAAGGTGCTTCCGGGGATCGCATCACCTATTTGTGTGTGACTTTGTACATCCAGATAAGCCCCGGCTAGCCAAGACTGGTAAAATAAGGGTCGAACATTTTCAGCGACCAGATCGAAGATCTCGCTTGGCATAGGCCAAAACCCGCTTCCATCAATCTCAGGTGTCCACCCGTATATGTTTTCAGAATGAAAATAATCCCTTGTAGTACCACAGGATGTGTAGCCAAGCATTTGGAATGTTACTCCATAGGTATAATCATTTTCATTAAGAAATGATGATGCCCATTCAGAATAGATTTCGAAATCGGGAGGGGTTGTATCGAATCCGTATGGCATAAGATATGTTCCTGCCGTGGAATGCATAGAAAAAGCTGTTTTAGGTTCTATCAGCGCAATTAGATCCCGCACCGCGGTACTTTCAGGTTCAGAAAATGGTCCCGAACCACGATAAATACCTGAACAAGGTTGATCACTGGAACATGAATTATTATGCGCAAACTCAAAACCGTAATTTCTATTCAAGTCAACACCTGTACAACCACCACCAACATTAGGGTTTCTGTTCTTTCGCCAGAATCCACCACCCCCCGGACTTGTTTGCCTGTTATATTCATACCCATCGGGATTGACTACAGGAACGAAATATAACTCTCTATTGTCTACCAGATATTGAACCTGTGGATTGGTCGCATAATTTTCTAAAAGCCAGAACATATAGTTTATTGACACCGCCATCGAAAGCGGTTCGCGGGCGTGATGCAAGGCATCGAAGTATGCAACGGGCTCGGGCTCATTGATATTCGGATTGTCAGATATTTTTGCCATCCAAATAGTACGGCCCTCTACCGTTGTACCAATACTCATCTTATCGGTAATGAGATTTGGGTAATCAGTTTTCATTTCATCTAATTTTGCCTCTATTTCGGCATAGGTATAAAACCCGCCCATTGAACCTAAATCAAATCCGTTGGCGACTCCTTCAGATCTTGTTAAAGTGGTGAGATTTGGCAAATCGGCCAGGATACGTTGGTTGTAATATTCGGCATAATCCGGAATCGTAATCTCGAATGCGAATCCTGTATTCTGAAGGCTGATTAATTCTTCTTCAGAAACAAAAAATAGTATTCCTTCACTTGTTTGCTCAGCATGATCCAGGTCGAAACCTCGTTCAAGTAAAAACTCTAATTGAGAGTTATTCTCAATTTCCATCTTTACCTGACTAAAAACTGGCTGTTGGGCGAAAGAAGCTTCCGCAAAAGCGAAAATAAAGGTGCAAATATAAATTAGCTTTTTCATAAAAAATTGTCGTTAATTAGCGTCGTTGATTTCGTCGCCAAATAATAAACAGAATGACAACAATTATTGGTAGAATGATATAAATTATAACATCGGCCAAATTTGTTATATCAATTGGCGAGTTATTATCGGGGTGTGGTACTTCCTTAGGAATTTGAAGGAAAAGACTCATTTTGAATTTTAATTCAAAGTACTCAAAAAATAATTTATAGTAATCTTTTTTAACAAATTATGTTAACAATTTGGAATTGTAGATTCTATGAGTTATAATGGACGGATTCCAATAACAATTTCCTAATACATATACCATATATGAGACAACTCAAGATTACGAAGCAGGTTACCAATAGAGAAACCAAATCATTAAATAGTTACCTACAGGATGTAAGTAAAATAGATATGATTACAGCCGATGAGGAAGTAGAGTTGGCACAACGCATTCGTGAAGGAGATCAAGAAGCACTTAATAAATTAACCAGATCTAATCTTAGATTTGTAATATCTGTTGCAAAACAGTACCAAAATCAAGGCCTCACACTTTCAGATCTTATCAATGAAGGTAATGTAGGACTAGTAAAGGCTGCGAAAAGATTTGATGAAACAAGAGGTTTTAAGTTTATATCGTACGCAGTTTGGTGGATTAGACAATCAATTTTACAGGCGATCGCAGAACACTCTAGAGTTGTTAGACTTCCTTTAAATAAGATTGGTGATATCAATAAGATCAGAAAAGCATCGGTACATTTAGAACAAATGCATCAAAGAATGCCATCTGCTTCAGAAATTGCTAAAGAACTTGATATGTCTATTAGCAGCGTTAAGCAGTCTATGAAGAATTCGAGTAGAAGCTTATCCATGGATGCACCTTTTCAGGAAGGTGAAAATGACAACAATTTATACGACGTATTGAGTTCGGGTGAGAGTCCGAAGCCAGACAATGCACTCATACATGAGTCGTTAAAAATAGAAATTGACCGTGCGTTAGATACGCTTTCTCCTAGAGAAGCTGACGTAGTTAAACTTAATTTCGGTCTTGGCGGTCAGCCTTCTATGACGCTTCAAGAGATTGGAGATACTTTTGATTTAAGTAGAGAGAGAGTTCGTCAGATTCGTGAAAAGGCGATTAGAAGACTAAGACAACAATCAAAAAGCCATATCCTGAAAAAATATCTGGGATAATAAGAAATATAATTCTTACAATAAATGAAACCTCTTATATTTTTATAAGGGGTTTCTTACGTTTTTGACTACTCTAAGTTGCCAGTATTCATTTTTTAACAAAATTATAGGATTCATTAACTAATTTATTCAGTGTTACTCTAGTTATCTTTGTAATACAAACTTTTAAACTTAGTAAAATGAAAAAATTAATTGCACTCTCGTTAATTTCGGGAGCATTTATGTTTACTTCATGTGTTTCGAAAAAGAAATACGTGGAATTGGAAAACCAGTACAATGACACACGCTCTACCCTTTCTAAAACCCAATTGGAAAAAGAAGAGATTGAAGCCAAATACGCGAAGATCGAAGAACGCGTAGCTAATTACAATGCGAAAATACAGTCACTATCCAGCTCAAATCAGTCACTGACAGATTTAAGCAATGAGAGACTTCAGCGTGTAGGTAATGTTGCTATTTCTAACAACGACAGAGAGCAAATGCGTAAAGCATTAGCCAATGTAGACCAGAATGAATTGGCGCAGGCTAAGACACTTCAGGACTCTATGAATCTGATTATTTCTTATAATTTGAAGAAAAACCTGGACAACAGTCTTATCGCTGACGGAGAAGAAGATGATATCAAGATTGATATCGACGAAACCGTAGTAATGATCACCATATCAGATAAACTTTTGTTTAGCTCCGGAAGTTTCCGCGTAAATCCAAAGGCTAATAATTTATTAGAAAGACTTGCTAATGTAATTAACAGTGAGCCTGCTTTGGAGGTTATGGTAGAAGGACACACCGATGCTCAAACTGTAAAGCCGGGTGCCTATATCAAGGATAACTGGGAATTAAGTGTTGAGCGATCTACGGCAGTAATCCGCGTATTGCAAGATAAGTATGGAGTTGCTCCGGAAAAATTAATAGCCGCAGGTAGAAGCAGTTACCATCCCCTAACTGAAAATGATACCAAAGATGGCAGAGCGATCAATAGAAGAACCAGAATAGTTATTCTACCGAATCTTGACAAATTCCTGGCACTGCTTTCTGCCAATTAAAATTGAAAGTAAACAACTATTAAAAAAGTGGCATGTAATTATGCCACTTTTTTTATTGGTAGATATTTACAATTTACTTTCATCCAAATGAAATCCTGCTGAGTAAATATAAATCTGAACAAGCAGTAAAACGGCTAACAAATTATTTACTTTGAAGGAGGCATCGTAGGACGTACTTCAATCTTACTTGGCAATGTTCTTGGATGCATCGTCAGCAAATCGATCACCAGTTTCCCGATATCTTCAATCTGAATCTTCCATGCACCGCTGTCACTTGGTTCATTACCATTGAAATGTGTAGATACCGATCCCGGCATTATAGTACTAACCTTAACACCGTGCTTCCTAAGATCTAACATAACCGCCTGAGTGAAGCCTGTAACTCCAAATTTACTTGCGTTATAAGCCGCTCCGCCACTAAAAAAGTTGGTTCCGGCTAAACTTGAGATTGTGATGTAGTATCCCTTATTTTTTATCAATTCATCTACCGAAGCTTTTAAGGTGTAAAAAACCCCTGTTAAATTCGTGTCAATCGTTTCTTGCCATTGCTCTATACTTAAGTCTTCTATCGTATTGAAGTGTCCTAAACCTGCATTCGCGATAACTATATCCAATTTTCCGAATTCTGAAATCACCTTATTTATGGCAGCCTGCTGACTCTCATAATTTCGTACATCGGCTTGGATTCCAATGGCATGTACCGAATCGTTGCTGTATGAATTTAGCTTCTTTGCTGCTTCAAGGGCAGATTCTTTACTTCTTCCGGTAATAGCCACATTTACCCCTGCACTCATCAAACTTTCGGCAACGCCATATCCAATTCCTTTAGTTCCTCCGGTGATTAAGGCTACTTTAGATCTAATATTATTCATGTTTTTTATGGTTTCTTTCAAAGTTACGAACTTAGGAAAATAGTATTCCTAATTTATACTTAAATTTGATTTATGAATTTGAAATTTACTTCGCTCTTTGTGACGATATTTTTAATTTTTAGTTCGGAAGCAATTCCGCAATCGGAACTTGTGAACATAACTGATCTTTCTTCCGAGTTTTCATTCGAAATACGCTACGCAACTCCAAACAATTTTATAGGAGAAACTTTATACGATTGCGCAGTTTGCCTGTTACAACCCGAGGTAGCGGAAGCTTTGGTCAAGGCAAATCAGTATTTCTGTGAACTTGGGTATCGCATCAAATTATACGATTGTTACAGACCCCTTGATGTTCAGAAGAAAATGTGGAAAAAGGTTCCTAGACCCACTTATGTTGCTAATCCATACGGCAAGGGCTCTATTCACAATAAAGGAGCTGCAGTTGATATGACTCTAGAGACTCTGGATGGATGCTTCATTGATATGGGAAGTGACTACGACTTTTTCGGCAGGGCTTCACATATCGATAATTATAACTTTTCTGAAGAAATTCTAAAACATCGCAAAATCTTAACAGAAGGCATGAAGAAAGCTGGTTTCCAAACGGTTCGCACCGAATGGTGGCATTACAGTTTCAGAAAAAACTGGTCCTACCCCACACTAAATGATCCCTTACCTTGTGATTAGTAAAGTTGGTCGGTCTCCCAACACATTCAAATTATTCCTTATTCGCCCTAATTTTATCATCCAGCTCCCTATCGCGAGGATCTTTCCGTACGCGTAACGGAATATCTTCTTCTCCGCCATATACTTTTAGTTCTGTGACATTGGCAGGTAAATTAAATTCTGCCTCAGAGAGAGCTTCCTTAACTTTTCGAATAACCATACCTCTTAATACCCTCGACGCCCTTCTGTAATCGACAGTATCAACCCAAAAGAAAACTTTTAAATTCACCGTACTTGCAGCTAGCTCATCTTCAATTACGAAATTTTCATGTAGTTCGTCCTTTATTATTTCAGGCTCATTATCTAGTACCGACTGGATTATTTTTTTGGCAGCTTCAATATCATCTTCGTAGCCAATACCCACTAGAAAATCAACACGATAGAAGCCGTCGGCCGTATAATTAGCAACCGGCTTAGTAAGCACATCACTATTTGGAATATAAATATCCCGTCCATCGAATGTTTTAATGTGAGAATACCTGAAATTCAGTGCTTTAACCTTTCCGAAGATATCATCGATTTTGATAGTGTCATTTATATTGAAAGGCCTATTAAAAGCCAAAATTATTCCTGCCAAAAAGTTTTTACCAATATCCTGAAATGCAAATCCTAAAACTATGGCAGCACCCCCTGCGGCAGTTAAAATTCCTGTAGCTATGCCGCTTAATCCCGCGGCTTGAAGTGCTAACAGAATGGTGATAATGATTAAAACAGTTTTTATGGCTTGCGCTAAAAACTTTGCCATTAAAGGGTCTTCCGCCTTTTTCAGGATTCTTCTTCTATAGATTCCGGTAATAAACTGAGCGATTAAAAAACCAACTACAATTATCATAATCCCCAATGCAATACGCGGTAGCATGTTTAAAAATGCATCGTAGTAATTCTCTATTGAATTCGTAATAGTTTCAGTAGGTGTTTTTTTCAAATTAAATATTTTAAAATTTATAACCGATTTCCGTAAATGTCTAACTCGACTACTTTTTTCCCAAGTTTCTTTACTTCGGAAAACTGAGTCTTCTTATCCCCTACAACAACATATACAAATTCTTCTTCAGGCATATACTGATTGATAACCGATTTAAAGTCGGATAAAGTCATGTTTTGCAGCATAGATTGTTCTTCATCTATATAATTCAGGGATTTATTATACTGACTTATATTCTCTAGTATGCCTAATTTTGCCCCAAGTGACTCATAACTACGAGTGTTTTGTTTAATAATTTTGTTCTTGGTTAATTCTACATCAGCTTCATTAAATCCTTTTCCGTACTCCTTTACCATGTCTCTGATAATTTCCAATGAAGCCAAAGTAGCATTTGAACGCACGCTCGAGCTAATTGTGAACGGAGCTATTTCTTTACGATTCGGCACTCTGGAATAAGCACCATAGGTATAACCTTTTCCAATCCGAAGTACTTGAAACAACCTCCCACTGGATCCTCCACCCAGAATTTCATTCGCAAATTCAAGTTTAGTTGCGTTTTCATCATCTGCCGAGAGCGCCAATTTTCCAATATATAAAACAGATTGCTTAGAATCGGGGACATCAATAAAATACAGAGTGCCACCTTTGTTCTCCTGCGGAAGTGGTTGATCGGCAAACTTTAATGCTTCTCCTTTCCAATTTACAGAAAACTCTTGTAATGCATTGAGTACCCTATCTTCTTTAATATTGCCAACAATATGGAAAGTTGCCGCTTGTGGTGTTATATTTTTATAAAATCCTTTAACGTCCTCTAAGGTAAAGCTCTTGGTAGTTTCCAGAGTACCATCCACTGGAATTGCATAAATATGATCATCGCCATAAACCAACTTATTGAAATTCATTGAGCTAATGGCAGTCGGATTTGCTTCTCTACCTTTTAAAGAAGTTTCAGTTTCTTTTTTGAGACGATTGAATTCCTTTTCATCCCATCTAGGCTCAAGAATCATTTCTTCTACTAGCGCTAAGGTCTCTTCAAAGTTTCTGCTTAGTGCACTCCCCGAAATAGTAATATTCTCCATATCTCCATTAACTCGAATACTCGACCCCAGGAGTCCGATAGCTTCCTCTAACTCGGCTGCAGTCTTTGTTTTGGTTCCTTCATTCATAAGACTAGCCGTAAATGAAGCCAACCCTGCTTTTTCTTTAGTATCTAGCCTATGTCCGCCATCGATTGTTATATTGAAGGATATCAAGGGCAATTCATTATTTTCAATACCCAGAACTGACATACCGTTATCAAGTTTACCTCTCCAGATCTCCGGCATTTTAAACAGCGGTGCATCACCATAATCAGGCTCAGATCTATCGTATTTTGAAGGTGTTTTATCATACCGGGCTTCCGCACCCTGAGCTACTTCTTCATTAGCTTTCATTGCAGTAACTTCTTCTTGCCAGACAGTAGCTTCGGAAGCATTTGCAACCGCAAGATTTTTGCTCCCTTTCGGCACAACACTGGTCATCACATAATTTTTATCTTTTAAATATTGGTTGTAAACTCTCATGATATCTTCGCGAGAAACATTTTGCACCAACTTAGCGCGTTTGGTTATAAAGCCGGGGTCTCCACCAAACTCATTATCCTGAACCAACTGAAAAGCTTTGTTTAAAACCGTAGCGACACCATAATAAAGCTGCGTTTCCAGTTCCGCCTTAATGCGTTTCAGTTCGTTATCCGTAAACCCGTTTGTTTCAAAATCTGTTAGTCCGTCTTCAACTGCTGTCTTCACCTCTTCTAAAGAGGTCCCTTCATTCGCCCGAACTCTAATCACAAACTCACCGGCAATCTCATTGCTACTCTGATAGCTTCTTACATTCGGAGCAAGTTTCTTTTCTTCTACTATTTTGCGGTAGAGAGGAGCTTTTTTACTGCCACTAAGCAACTGACCAAGCACTTCCAAAGCGTACATATCGTTATTGTAATCTTCAACGGAAGGGTACACCATACGGAGTTCAGGCAGTTTGGCAAAGTTATCTTCAAAGTAGAGTGATTTGGTTTCAGAAAGCGTTACAGGCATAGGATCTATAGGCTTTAGTTCGGGACCACTAGGTATTTCACCAAACCATTTTTCGACCAATTCTTTCGTTTCAGCTATATCTATATCACCCGCGATAACAAGTGAGGCGTTTGATGCGCCGTAATATTCATTATAAAATTCTTTAACGTCATCAAGAGTAGCCGCTTGAAGATCGGGCAAAGCACCTATTACTGTCCAACTGTATGGGTGGCCTTCAGGATAAAGGTTTTTTCTAATAATTTCATCGGTATATCCATATGGAGAGTTATCTACGCGTTGTCGTTTTTCGTTTTTAACCACTTGTTTTTCACGTTCTAAAGCTTCCTTGGTTACGGTATTAATCATATAGCCCAGGCGATCGCTATCAATCCAAAGTATCTTTTCGAAAGCATCTTTTGGAACCACCTCATAATAAACGGTACCATCGCTCCAGGTTCCTCCATTCCTGCTTCCACCCCATTCCGGGATCATTTTCCGGTTTGCTCCCACCGGAACATTCTCAGAATCATTAAAAGACATATGTTCAAAGAAATGCGCAAATCCCGTCTTTCCGGGTTTTTCACGATTTGAACCAACATGTACCATTGTAGCTACCGCGACAATAGGATCGCTTTTGTCTTGATGTAAGATTACTTCGAGTCCGTTATCAAGGACAAATTTTTCATAATCTAGGGTAAACTCGGTATCTTTTTCTGTCATTTCTGAAGACTTTTCCGCACAGGAATACAATGCGCAACAAATACAAATTATGCTAAAACTAACTATTGCTTTCATAAAAAGGTTGGTTTATAATGGCTGATTAAATCAGCTTTCAAAGTAGACTTTTTCTAACTATTAACTTCTTAAATAAACTATAAAATATGAGCTTTTTACTACAAGGAGTCTATCTTTGCACAAAATTTGAATCGTGGATAAAACAATTTTAACATTTAAGGTGGTAAGTACGCTTGAAGCCATATCTTTTCTTCTACTTTTGGGGATTGCCATGCCCTTAAAATATATCTGGGATAAACCGGAAATGGTTCAAACCGTTGGAATGGCACACGGAGTTCTGTTTTTATTGTATATAGCAGGAGCCGTGTATATGTCGCAAAAGCTTAATTGGACCACCAAAATGCTCTTTATTGCAGTAGTATGCTCGATGATCCCTTTTGGGCCATTTTATGTTGAACGTAAATATCTATAATGAATTCAGAAAAACTAAAAGAATACAGTTGTTGGTTTCAGGAGTATTTCATGGATCTTGGTATGAATCAGGATTTGGCGATATTTATTAATGTAATGATCAATTGCATTATTTTAGGAGTAATTGTTGTTCTTTTAAATATACTATTAAAGAAAATTGTTGTCGAAGTATTTAAAGCTCTCAGTAATAAAACCATAACCACTTTCGATGATTTTCTCATACTTAGTAACTTCCCTCGATATATAGCTCAAATAATTCCATTAGTTATTATATGGAATGTAATTCCCCTAATCTTTCTTGAATATCCAAGGTTATTACAGTTTCTATTAGGAGCATTAGACATTTATTTAATTCTACTTTTTGTTTTAATTTTTAGAAGTCTATTACGCACCACAAAAAATTACCTCGAAACGAAAGAGAAATTTCACGATAAACCTTTGCAGAGTTATATACAGGTAATGATGATCTTTGGATGGGGTATCGCTGTCTTTTTAATTATCAATATCCTCACCGGGTATTCGCTGGTAAGCCTTGGTACATTAGGAGCAGCTTCAGCCATCTTATTATTAATTTTCAAAGATACCATTCTAGGCTTTGTAGCAAGTATTCAGGTCTCAGTAAATGATATTGTTAGAATTGGAGATTGGATCACTTTTAGTCGTTATGGAGCCGATGGCTATGTTACAGAAATAAATCTCGCGACAGTTCGGGTTCAGAATTTTGACAATACGTTCACCACAATTCCCACTTATAGTTTAATCGCAGATTCCTTTCAGAATTGGCGTGGGATGCAGGAATCTAAAGGAAGGCGTATAAAACGGTCGATATTCATCAAACAAAATTCTATTAAGTTTTTATCTGAAAGTGAACTTGAAAATTTAAAGAAAATTCAATTAATCAAACCTTATATCGAGCATCGTGAAAAAGAGGTGCATAAGTACAACCGTAACTCGGAAGCCGATAAATCACTTCTTATCAATGGTAGAAATCAAACGAACCTTGGTATTTTCAGAAAATACGCCGATGCGTTTCTTCACGAAAACCCTGCAATAAATAAAGATCTTTTCTTAATGGTTCGTCACTTAGCTCCTACAGATAAAGGAATTCCGATAGAAATATTCTGTTTTAGTTACGATAAAAATTGGGAAAATTACGAACATATTCAGGCCGATATTTTTGATCACTTACTATCTGCGGTGCCGTACTTCGGACTAGAGATCTTTGAATCACCAACCGGAAAGGATCTCTCCAATCTAAAATTGTAAGGTTTTTTAAAATAACTTAGGTATATTGAATTCCGAATCTTTATCCAATTCGTGTGAAATTAAAATTATTTTTACAAATTTTCGGGGCTATAGCAGTAGTACTCAGCCTTGTTCCAATTATCGCGGTTGACTACTGGTGGATACGAATGTTCGATTTCCCGCATATTCAACTAACCATTCTTACGTTCGTTGCTCTCGTAGTATATTTTATGAGATTTGAAATTAAAAGATGGCAAGACTATACCTTTGTAGGTATATTAATTGCATGTTTGATCTTTCAATATATTAAAATTCATCCCTACACTCCTTATGCTAAAGAAGCAGTTCTTGCCAATACAAAACTAGAAGACGATAAAATTATTACTCTTTATACAGCGAATGTTTACCAGAAGAATAAAGAGATGGATCTTTTAATTAGTGATTACAAAAAGAACGATCCCGATCTCTTACTTTTTGTAGAAACGCATACGCCCTGGATGAAAGAAATTGAGAGCAGTTTACCTGAAGCTTATAAATATCGGGTACGGGTTCCACTCGCCAATACTTATGGGATGCTTCTTTATTCAAAGTTACAGCTTGTGGATCCACAAGTCAAATACCTGGTAGATGATAGTATCCCCTCTATACATACAAAGTTAGTGTTGCGATCTAACGACACTGTGCAACTGTACACTATACATCCCACGCCCCCAATGCCACAACACAACCCTAGCTCTAGCGACAGGGACGCGGAAATGATGAAAATCGCCAATCTTTCTCGTGAATCGAAGTATCCTGTTATTGTTCTTGGTGATTTCAATGATGTAGCCTGGTCGGCTACCACTTCACTTTTCGAAAATGTGGGTGAATTATTGGATGTACGCAAAGGCCGTGGCTTTTATAACACTTTTAATGCAAAAAGTATCTTGTTTAGATGGCCATTAGATCACGTATTTATTTCCTCGGAATTCAGAGTAATACAGATTAAGCTTGGAGAAGATATCAATTCTGATCACTTTCCAACCATAACCCGTCTAAGCTTTGAACCGGAAGCCAAAGGTGAACAATTGGCAAAGCCTCCTACTAAAGAAGAACTTGAACGTGCGAGAAAACAGGCTGCAGGAGTTCAAGAGGTTGAATTAGATATGTAATATCAACAATTATTTTCCTTCTAATCTATCCTTTACAAATTCAATTTCGGTTTTTCCATGTGGCACCGGAACTCCCGATTCGTTCAAACTCACCATGATTATCTTATCAACAGTAATAATAACTTCCCGTGTCATTTTATTTCGCACTTCACAGCTTAATGTAAGTGAGCTTTTTCCAAAATTTATAACCTCTATACCAATTTCAATAATATCACCTTGTTTGGCCGATGATTTAAAGTTAATTTCACTGATATATTTTGTGACAATCCGCGTATTCTCTAATTGTATTATTGAATATAAAGCTGCCTCTTCGTCTATCCATTCTAATAACCTTCCACCAAATAATGTTGCATTCGGATTTAGATCTTCAGGTTTAACCCATTTTCTAGTATGAAACCTCATATATTACTCTCTTTTTAATTACCCTAATTTAAGTATATGTAGCGTTACTCATTCAAAATTTGATAAAGATACTTATTAATAAATGTTAAAATTTATAAAAACTTTCACCGTCTTGTAACAAAAATTAATGTACGTAGTCTTACCTTTACGTAAAGATCAAGTAAAACACTTTGAAATAATCAATTACAAGTGCAAAAAACATAATAATTCGTTGAGAATTTCAATACACCATTAAAAAATTAAAAGTAAACTTATGAAAACATTAAAAACTTTGTTCATCGCATTTCTTTTAGTAGCCGTTGTACCAATGTCGGCTCAAACAGCAGATGAAATTATTAATAACTATTTTGAGAATACCGGCGGAGCAGAAGCTTGGGGTAATCTTCAAGGGGTTAAAATTTCTGGCTCAGTAAATGCACAAGGAATGGATATTCCGGTTGATATATACCAAATGAAAGACGGTAAGCAACTGGTAAAAATTAATCTTCAGGGTCAAGATATGACACAAGTAGCTTTCGACGGTGAAACTATGTGGACTACCAACTTTATGACCATGCAGGCAGAAAAGAGTGATGCTGAAACTACAGAAAATATGAAGAAGCAAATGGGAGACTTTCCCTCACCTTTCTACAATTATAAAGAAAAAGGATTTACCTTAGAATTACTAGGTAAAGAAACTAAGGAAGGAACAGAAACCTACAAATTAAAGTTGACTCAAAAGCCTTTAATGGTAGACGGTGTAGAGCAGCCAAACATTTCTTTCCATTACTTTGATACCGAAAATTTTGTTCCAATTGCCAGTGAATCTGAGATTCCTTCCGGTCCAATGAAAGGTCAGATGAGTATGAATACAATGAGCGACTATCAAGAAGTTGACGGATTGTATTTTCCATTCGATATGGGAATGATGGGACAGAGTCTGGTAGTAAAAGAAATAGTCTTAAATCCGGAAATCGATGCAGCAATGTTTGCATTTCCTGAAGCGAGCACTGAAGGCTCAAAAAATTAACCACAGTATTACACTTAAAAAATCCCTGCCCGTCAGGGATTTTTTTTACCATATTTTCTCTGCCAATAACCTGTAAACTAACAACCAAAAATTATTAAAATGAAAAAAATTCTCATTGTTCTCCTCGCTGTCGGAATGATCCCAATGGCGGTTTCGTCACAAGAAATATCACTTAAAGGTAAAGAGCTTTTTGGCGATATGAAGGCACGTCATATTGGGCCTGCTCTTATGAGTGGTCGTATCAATGACCTCGAAAGTCATCCCACAAACGCAAGAATTCTATATGCAGGATCCGCCGGCGGAGGTGTATGGAAGTCGAGTGATGGTGGAGCCACATTTAATCCAATCTTCGACGATCATGTACAATCTATTGGAGTTGTAAAACTTGACCCGAATAAACCGGATGAGGTAATCTGGGTAGGTACCGGAGAAACCTGGACTCGTAATTCGGTAACTATAGGAGACGGGTTGTATAAATCCACCGATGGTGGAAGCAATTGGAAAAAAATGGGCTTCGAGAATAGCGAGCGTATTGCCTCAATTGCAATTAATCCGAATAACTCTAATGAAATTTATGTCGGGGTGCTAGGAGCATTGTGGAGCGATAGTGATGAGAGAGGAGTGTACAAAACACTCGATGGTGGTAAGACATGGAATAAAATACTTTACGTTGGTCCTTCAACAGGAGCAGCCGATGTGATTATGGATCCTAACAACCCAAGTATTCTGTATGCATCTATGTGGCAATTTAGAAGGTCTGGATGGGGATTTACCTCCGGAGGAGCTAATAGTGCTTTGTATAAATCGACAGATAGTGGTAAAACCTGGAATAAAATACATAACGGATTTCCTTCCGGGAAACTAGGAAGAATTGCGGTAGCTGTTGCGCCAAGTGACAATAATATTCTGTACGCTGTACTTGAAACTGAAGATAAAACAAAGAATGGTTTGTGGAAATCCACAAACGCAGGACAAAGTTGGGAGCATCTTAACAGTGACTTTGGCTTAGTAGTTCGTCCTTTTTATTTCTCCAGAATTGTAGTCGATCCTAAGAACCCGGATATTTTGGTTAAAGGTGGATTGAGCGGATCCATTAGCCGAGATGGAGGAAAGACATTCAAAAATTTAGGACAAATGCATAGCGATATTCATGATCTCGCTTTCGACATTAAGAATAGTGACATTATATATTCCGGAACCGATGGAGGAGTCTATCGTTCGTGGAATGGCGGAACCACATTCGAAATTGTAGAAAATCTCCCACTGTCACAATTTTATCATATCAGTGTCGATGATGCAGAGCCTTACAACGTATACGGTGGCTTACAGGATAATGGCTCATGGTATGGTCCCTCCTCTTCTCCAGGTGGCGTAAATGCAAGAGATTGGAATAGCGTTGGATATGGTGATGGCTTCAGAGTGTTGAAGCATCCAACTAAAAATATTATTTATTCAGAAATGCAGGGTGCTGAAAATGTTTGGCGGTATGATGTAGATAAAAACAGAACCAAAACCATTCAACCTTTACCGAAAAAAGGTGATCCCGATTTGCGTTTTAACTGGAACGCACCAATGGCGGTAAGTGCACATGCAGCAGATCGATTTTATATGGGAAGCCAGTTTTTACATAAATCTGAAAATATGGGTGATAGCTGGACTATCATTTCTCCGGACCTTACAACTAACGATAAGTCGAAGCAAGATCAGTCTAAATCTGGCGGACTTTCAGTTGATAATAGTGGTGCAGAAAATCACACTACCATTTTTACAATTGCTGAATCACCTTTAGATGAAAACATAATATGGGTTGGTACAGACGATGGTAATGTACAAGTTACTACCAACGGCGGAGCTTCATGGAGTAATGTTACTCCTAATTTAACCGGTATTCCAAAGAACACGTGGGTATATCATATAGAAGCAAGTGTTCATGGTAAAGGGATCGCTTATGCTGTATTTGATGGTCACACTACCGGTGATATGAAACCTTATGCATTAAAAACCAGCGATTATGGTAAAACCTGGAAATCGATTATTTCAGAAGATATAGATTCTCGGGCATTTGTGAGAAATATTCAAGAAGATTACGTAAACGAAGATTTATTATTCCTCGGTACCGAATTCGGTTTGTATGTAACTATTGACGGTGGTAAAAACTGGTCACATTTTACAAATAATATGCCTTTAGTTGCTATTCACTTTATTGATCTTCAGAAAAAAACTAACGATATAGTAATGGGAACACATGGTCGTGGAGTTATTATTATTGACGATATCAGTCCGTTGCGGGAGTTAGACCAATCAATTTTGGCTAAAGACGTTCATTTCTTTAATACCAAACCATTTACCATGTTTGAAGAAAGTGGATTTTCGGGTAATTTTGGTAGTGAGACTCAGTTTGTTGGTGCAAATAAAAGCACTGCAGCCAGAATTGTTTATTACTTAAAGAAGCGTCATACTTTCGGGAAGATGTCTATGGAAGTTCAGGACATGCAGGGCAATAAGATAACATCTTTAGATCCCGGAAAATCTAAGGGGATAAATGTAGTTAACTGGAATTTTAATACAACAAACCCGAAGATGGCTCAGGCTAAGACACTCTCCTTTGGCGGATTTACTTCACCCAGAGTTCCTGCCGGAAGCTATAAAATAGTAATGACCAAAGGAAAGGACACTTACGAGACAATTATCGAGGCTAAATACGATGAAAGTTCCATCACAACACTTGCCGATCGTAAAGAACAAGAGGCATTAACGCAAACATTGTTTTCTATGGTCGAAGACCTTGCATTTATGGTTTATGAAATAAATCAAATACAAGACAAAGCTAAGGATGTAATGAAGAATTATCCTAAGGGCAAGAAAGATGCAGAAAAACTGGATAACGCTTTAGAAGAATTGCGCAAGGACCTTGTAATTACCACGGGTGATAATTATGTGGCTTCAGCAGAACCCGAATTACGTGAAAAAATGGGTGAGTTATATAGCAATGTTGCCAGCAGTTATGATAGAGTTTCGGGAGCTCATAAATTAAATTATGAGTTGATCTCGGATGAATTTTCAAAAGCTCAAGATAGATATCAGGCTATTAAGAATAAGGAAGGTAAGAAGTTCATGTCTTTCCTGGAAAAAAATGATATTGCCAAGCCGGAAATTCAAAGTAAAGAAGAGTTTTTGAAGAAAGATTAATCTACTAGAAAATTTAAGTCAAAAACCTTTCAGACTAAAAATCTGAAAGGTTTTTTTTATTTTTTAATATAAATGGTTTTTCGATTTACGAATTCTCGAATCCCGTGAATGCTAAGCTCCCTGCCGTAGCCACTTTCTTTAACTCCACCGAACGGCAACCTAGGGTCACTTTTTACCAATTCATTTATAAAAACTGCTCCCTCATAGAATTTATATGCAAATTTCTCTGCAGCATGAATATCTTTGGTAAACACCGAAACTCCTAATCCGAAGCGGGAATTATTCGACAAATCAATAGCTTCGTTTATGTCACTAAAAGTGGTTACTGAAAGTACCGGACCAAACGTTTCTTCTTTAAAAACTTTCATATTTTCTTGAACATTGCTCAAAATCGTTGGCTCAAAATAAGCTTGTTGTCGCTTCCCTCCTAGTTCAATCTTCGCACCTTCTTTTACAGAACTTTTCACCTGTTCTTCCAGTTCTTTAGCCAGATCTTCCCTTGCCATAGTACCGATATAGGTATTTGGATCCATCGGATCGCCACTTTTAAGCTCTCTAACTTTAACCAATAGTTTTTCTATAAATTCTTCTGAAATGGCCTTATCAACTAACAGGCGTTTGCCGGCGATACAACTCTGCCCCGTGTTTTGATATCTAGCCTGAACACATTTAGCCACTGTTGTATCAATATCGCAATCTTTCATTACGATAAGAGCGTTATTTCCTCCTAATTCGAGTACAGATTTCTTAATATTCTTCCCGGCAGTAGCAGCGACTGCCGCTCCAGCTGGTCCACTACCGGTTAGCGTTACCGCTTTTACGATAGGATTCTCTATAATTTTTTCTACGGAATCACTACCCACAAGCAAAGTTGTAAAACAGTGATCAGGAAATCCGGCTCTCCTGAACACTTTTTCGATATTCAATGCACTTCCAAAGACATTGGAAGCGTGCTTTAGTACCCCGATGTTCCCGGCCATTAACGCAGGTGCGGCAAATCTAAAGACTTGCCAGAAAGGGTAATTCCAGGGCATTACGGCTAATACCACTCCCAAGGGCTCGAAGCTTGTATAGCTCTTGTAAGCATCTGTCTTTATTATATCATCCTTCAGATGATCTTTGGCATTTTCAGCATAAAACTCACAAACCCAGGCACACTTTTCAATTTCACAGATAGATTGTGAAATAGGCTT
>CBDUGY010000044.1:0-22207 GCA_965367015.1 uncultured Ulvibacter sp. | reverse complement strand
CTGATTTTAGATGCTCCGTATTACAGTCTCACAAAGGTTACAGGTCGCTATATGCCATTTATGCCGTTATCGGTTATCTTGCGATATCCAATGCCAACGTACAAATGGCTAAAATATGTTGATTGTCCAATTCGTATAATTCATGGTACAGAAGATAAGTTGATCCCTTTTAAAACCAGTGTCAAATTATCTCAGGTAAAGCCCAAGCTTACACGACTCTATCCGGTGATTGGCGGGGGTCATAAAAACATGAATACATTTGAAGAATATCATAAAATTCTGGAAGAAATAATCAAGGCTGAAATCACGGAAATCGATTTAAGTACAACTAGTATTGGAGTTAAACATTCGTACAGGCAATAAAATGCGCAAATTAAAAAAAGCATTAATATTAGTAGCGTCATCGGTTATTTTACTTTTATTTGCCGGCTACTTTATGCAAAAGAAACTTATTTTTCTACCTACCAAGCTCCCTCAGGATTACACCTATGAATTCAATATTCCTTTTGAGGAATTTTTTATTGAATCTGAAGATGGCGCGAGATTAAATGCTTTACATTTTCGGGTTAATGAACCTAAGGGTGTTATTCTTTATTTCCACGGAAATGCCGGAGATCTGTCTAGATGGGGCGAAATTGCGACTTACTTTACTCAATTTAATTACGATGTTGTGGTAATGGATTACCGCACTTATGGAAAGAGTACAGGAGTTATTACTGAAAAATCATTATATCAGGACGCTCAGCTATTTTATAATTATGTAGCAGAAAATAACGATTCAAAAAATATTGTAGTTTACGGCAGATCCCTAGGAACATCTTTGGCGACTTATATTGCTTCAAAAAATCAAGTTGGAAAACTTATTTTAGAGACACCGTTTTATAATTTAACTGAAGTTGCCAAAAAGAGAGTGCCCATTTTACCTGTAAAGCATCTTTTGAAATTTAAATTTCCTACTAATAAATTTATTAAACACGTAAATGCCCCTGTGTTAATAATTCATGGGACAAATGATAGTATTGTGCCTTATACCTCTGGAGAAAAATTAGCTAAGCTGGTTTCTTCAGACAGACTTACATTTATCAAAGTACCGGGAGGGGAGCATAATGATCTAATAAATTTTGACGTCTACCAACTCGCAATTGCCAATACTTTAAAATAAAAAATCCTTCAAAATTTACTTTGAAGGACTTTTCATTTAATTAATCAATTATATATTTTTATTGCTCGTTGTCAATTTTAGCCTTTTTCTTATTTTTTTTCTTGGCCTTATTTTTACTTGCTTTTTTCATCTCCATATCATGTTCTTTGGCTTTCTTCATTTCCATGCTTTGCATCGCTTTAACTTCGTCTTTATTCATTAAAACTTCTTTTTCCATAGAAACTTTGTCCATTTGAGCTTTTTTAGACATTTCCATTTCCATTTCAACATCATCTTCAAGCTCGTCTATTAACTCATCATTTTCAGGGTCATCTGAAATATCATCAACAACAACTTCAATATTCTCTGCTTTATTCGTTATTACTTTAGCATCTTGGTTGGTGTCATCGCTTCCTTCAACCATTAAAACCGACTTCTCTTCTTCTACTTTACTAATTACTTTGGTGTCAACCTTTGTGTCTTTAACGACAACTTTCTTAGTGGTAGTTTCTTTTTTAACGTCCACGTTAACTTGTGCAGATGTAGTCACTACCGCAATTAGAATGGCTGCTATTGTACAGATAAATGTTTTCATACTTTTAATTAGGTTTATTTATATTGTTATGGTGTAAACCTACGCTAGTTATAGTTAATAATTTGCTAAAAGACTGTAAATTATTTGCTAATTCTTTTTTCCGTCAGGAAGAGAGTAATCTGTGTCTGCTTCCATTTCCTCTTTAGATACCAATCCAACACTGCCATCGGCCCAATTATACTTCATATAATCAAGTGCATTCTGGCCGTTAATATTCCAACCTATTTGGTAGTAATAATGAGTTTTGGTTTGCTTATACCAGCTGATAATGATTGAAAAATCGGCAAAATCCTGATTTTTGATCAATTTTCGGGTCGCTTCATAAAGAAATTCCTCATTTTGAGGGTCTACCACTCTATCCTTTTCATCCTGAACTATTTTCTTAATTATGTATTTCTCTTGTACTTGTTCCGTTTCGGGTATAGTATCGTTTTGTGAAATTACCTGTCCGTATCCCACAGCTAGTATGGCGGTGAATAATAAAAATCTTCTCATAATAGGTATAGTTAATAATTAAAGATAAAAAAAAATGATTGATCGTAATTCATTTTTAAACTAAATCTAAAACTGATATAAAAATTTCAACCAGTCTTATGTCAAACATATTAATATGAAGCCATATATTTGCACCCTCAATATCGGAGATTATAATTCTCGATATTATCTAATTAAAATTTATATGAAAGCAGGAATTGTCGGATTGCCAAACGTAGGTAAATCAACCCTTTTTAATTGTTTGTCGAATGCAAAAGCTCAAAGCGCAAATTTTCCGTTTTGTACTATAGAACCAAATATTGGAGTTGTTAATGTGCCTGATCCCAGACTGCTTAAGTTAGAAGAACTGGTAAACCCGGAGCGCGTTTTACCGGCAACAGTTGAAATTGTGGATATCGCCGGCTTGGTAAAAGGAGCGAGTAAAGGTGAAGGATTAGGAAACCAATTCCTCGGAAACATACGGGAGACCGATGCTATATTGCACGTTTTACGCTGTTTCGATGATGATAATATTGTTCATGTTGATGGTAGTGTAGATCCAATTCGCGATAAAGAAACGATTGACATTGAGCTTCAATTGAAGGATCTTGAGACAGTCGATAAAAAGCTTGAGAAAGTAAAGAGAGCTGCTAGAACCGGAAATAAAGAAGCACAGAAAGAAGAGTCTGCTCTCCAAAAAGTGAAGACCGGCTTGGAAGCAGGTATTTCAGTGCGCGCAATAGATTTAACAGATTCTGAAAGAGAAGAATTCATTAAGCAAATGCAATTTATCACTGATAAACCTGTAATGTACGTCTGTAATGTGGATGAAAAAGGAGCAGTTAATGGTAATGATTATGTAGAAAGGGTGAAGGAAGCTGTTGCCGGAGAGGATGCTGAAGTTATTATTTTAGCTGTAGGGACAGAAGCTGATATTACCGAATTGGATACCTTTGAAGAACGTCAAATGTTTTTAGAGGATTTAGGCCTGGAAGAACCGGGATCAGCGAAGCTGATACGTGGAGCATATAGCCTGTTAAACTTACAAACCTACTTTACTGCCGGCGTAAAAGAAGTCCGCGCCTGGACAATTCCTGTTGGAGCAACTGCGCCACAAGCTGCGGGGGTAATTCATACCGATTTTGAGAAGGGTTTTATACGAGCTGAAGTTATTAAATACGAGGACTATGTAAAGTTCGGCAGTGAGGCAAAAGTAAAGGAGGCTGGTAAAATGGGAATTGAGGGAAAAGAATATGTTGTTCAAGATGGTGATGTAATGCACTTTCGATTTAACGTATAATTTCCAGCGCCACCAAATTTCTAAGATTTTTTCTAACCTATTTAAAAGGTATACCTTAAGGCCATCCCGCGAAATTCATCCCCATTGTAGACTCTTCCGGTGCTTGGATAAATGTCAACTTTTCCTTTTTTCTTGTGTAGTTCGGGTACAAAATATCCCGTTGCTGCTCCTAAAACATATCCGAGAAGCACATCGGTGGTGAAATGCTGTCCGGCTTCCATTCGGAAATAACCTACGGCTGCCGGGAGTGAGGCTGCCCCTGCCCAAATCCAGACTTTTCCTTTACCATCCGGATTAAAGTCTGAATATGCTTTGGCAACGAAAAATGTTGCAGTAGCCGTTGCTGCGACGTGTCCTGAGTAAAACGAACGTTGTCCGTTCCCGCTTAGTCTCCTGTTCAGATCTGTGTCGCCACTTTCATCGTATACATACGGCCTGGATTTGTCAACTAAACCAGCGGTAAGTGTATACATAGCCGCCGTGGTGGCTAAACTTTCAATATACAAACCAATATATTGTCCCGTATGATCATTTATTTCATCATCGAAGAGCATAGCGAATGGTGCGATAAAAGATAAAGCAAAAGGAATATCGCTTATCTGATTCGCTTTCTTGTCATGTTTACCAATCACCCATTCATCTAAAAAATTTATATTTCCTTGATCGGCTATTAAATTAGCTAACTCAGCCTCAGTAATTCCTTCTTTATTTTGAATAAGTAGAAAACCTGCTGCGCTACCGGCTAATGCCGTACCAGTCCATATACCATCTTTCACCCAATCCCATTCGTAAGGAGTATCGCTCTTTTGAGCGCTGGAATTGAAAAAACTAAACGATAAAGCGAATAGAAGTATAAATTTTTTCATGTCTCAAATATATAATGATTTGAATTTCGGAAATTTTCTTTTAACAATAATTTAATTGAATTTTAGCTATAGTTCTTAAAAGTATGAAAGTGATGCAGTAGCAAATTCAGAATAAAAAAAGAGAAAAATCTTACTAACAATAGGCTAATTTTATTGTTAATTACTTTCCTCTAAATGGGTTTTTAATTTTATACGATAATTTTATATTCGTGCCTACTCCCAGTACTTTATGGCAGAAACCAAATATACCGAAGATAATATACGATCCCTCGACTGGAAGGAGCATATTCGCATGCGTCCCGGAATGTATATTGGAAAATTAGGCGACGGCTCTTCACCCGATGACGGCATTTATATTCTCCTGAAGGAAGTGATTGACAATTGTATTGATGAGTTCGTAATGGGTGCCGGAAAGACTATTGAAATCCGGATAAAAGATAAAGAAGTAAAAGTTCGTGATTTCGGTCGTGGGATTCCGCTTGGTAAAGTAGTTGACGTAGTGTCGAAAATGAACACCGGTGGTAAGTACGACAGCCGGGCCTTTAAGAAATCGGTAGGTCTCAACGGAGTGGGTACTAAAGCTGTGAATGCGCTATCTGCCTTCTTTAAAGTTGAATCGGTTCGAGAAAATAAAATTAAATCGGCCGAATTCTCTCTGGGAGAACTTGTAAATGACTCCGCAATTGAAGAATCTACTAAGCGGAAAGGAACGAAAGTAATTTTTATTCCTGATGAGAGTATTTTTAAAAACTACAAATACCGCACCGAGTATGTTGCTAAAATGCTCAAAAACTATGTTTATCTCAATCCGGGACTAACCATAGATTTTAACGGTGAAAAATATTTTTCAGAGCATGGATTGAAAGATCTTTTGGAAGATAATATGTCGCAGGAAGATATGCTCTATCCTGTAATTCACCTGCGAGGTGAGGACATTGAAGTTGCCATCACGCACAGTAAAACTCAGTATAGTGAAGAATATCACAGTTTTGTAAATGGGCAGAATACCACACAAGGGGGAACACATCAGGCTGCATTTAGAGAGACTTTGGTAAAAACGATTCGAGAGTTCTACGGAAAGAATTACGAAGCCAGTGATATTCGTAAATCGATAGTCTCTGCAATCAGTATCAAAGTGATGGAACCTATCTTTGAGAGTCAGACCAAAACAAAGCTGGGATCTACTGATATGGGAGGGGATTTACCTACGGTGAGAACCTATATCAACGATTTTATAAAGACTCAACTCGATAACTACCTGCACAAAAATCCGGAAGTTGCCGAAAAATTGCAACGAAAGATCATGCAGGCGGAAAGGGAGCGAAAAGAACTTTCTGGAATTCGGAAACTAGCTAAAGACCGAGCTAAAAAGGCAAATCTTCACAATAAAAAATTAAGAGACTGCCGTATTCATTTGGGGGATACTAAAAAAGAACGCAATCTCGAATCAACTTTGTTTATTACGGAGGGGGATAGTGCGAGTGGAAGTATAACCAAGAGTAGAGATGTAAATACGCAGGCAGTTTTTAGTTTAAAAGGAAAACCTTTAAATAGTTACGGACTCACAAAAAAGATCGTTTACGAAAACGAAGAATTTAATTTGCTCCAGGCAGCACTGAATATCGAAGAATCTATGGAAGATCTTCGATATAACAATATAGTTATTGCAACAGATGCCGATGTAGATGGAATGCACATTAGATTACTTCTGATCACTTTTTTCCTTCAGTTCTTTCCCGAATTGATCAAGGAAGGACATCTTTATATTCTTCAAACTCCATTGTTTAGAGTGAGAAATAAGAAAGAGACGATTTATTGTTATTCCGAAGAAGAAAGAAGGGAAGCTATGGAAAAACTAAAGCCAAAGCCCGAAATCACTCGATTTAAAGGACTTGGGGAGATATCACCCGATGAATTTGTGCACTTTATTGGAGAAGATATTCGATTAGATCCCGTTATGCTTGATAAATCAATGAGTATTGAAGAGTTATTATCTTTCTATATGGGTAAAAATACGCCCGATCGTCAAGAGTTTATTATTAATAATCTGAAAGTTGAATTGGACAAGGTAGAGGAGTAATGAATGAAGAACCTGAAAATAATGAAGAATTAAATCAAACTCCAGATTATCTCGGGGAGAATGAAGATACCAGCGGCGATACTATAAAAAAGGTTACCGGAATGTATCGGGATTGGTTTCTGGACTATGCCTCGTACGTAATTCTGGAAAGGGCAGTACCCGCTATTGAAGATGGTTTTAAACCGGTTCAGCGGCGTATAATGCATTCGCTAAAAGATCTTGATGATGGGCGGTATAACAAAGTGGCAAACATTGTGGGTCATACCATGCAATATCACCCTCACGGTGATGCGAGTATTGCTGACGCCATGGTTCAAATTGGGCAGAAGGACCTATTGATCGATACACAGGGAAACTGGGGGAACATACTTACAGGTGACCGTGCTGCCGCATCCCGATATATAGAGGCGCGTCTTTCAAAATTTGCACTCGATGTGGTATTTAATCCGAAGATCACGGGATGGCAGGCGTCTTATGACGGTAGAAAAAAGGAGCCGATTAACCTTCCTGTAATGTTTCCGATGCTTCTCGCACAAGGAGCTGAAGGTATTGCGGTTGGATTATCTACAAAGATTCTTCCGCATAATTTTATAGAATTGATAGATGCTTCCATAAAACACCTTCAGAATAAGCGATTTACATTATTACCCGATTTCCCGACGGGCGGTATCATGGATGCTACCAACTATAACGATGGTTTACGAGGAGGGAAAATTAGAAGTCGAGCTCGCATTTTACAGCAGGATAAGAATACTTTAATGATCACCGAAATTCCTTTCGGTTCTAATACTTCGTCCTTGATCGATTCTATTCTCAAAGCGAATGATAAAGGTAAAATTAAGATTAAGAAGATCGAAGATAATACGGCAGCCGATGTTGAGATATTAATACATATTCCCAGCGGTATATCACCAGACAAGACCATAGATGCCCTGTACGCCTTTACAAGTTGTGAGACTTCTATTTCTCCCTTAGGTTGCGTGATTGAGGATAACAGACCCCTTTTTATAGGCGTTTCTGAAATGCTTCGTCGTTCAACCGATCGAACCGTGGAGTTATTGAAGAGTGAGTTGGAAATACAGCTTTCAGAATTAGAAGAACAGTGGCACTTTGCATCTTTGGAAAGAATTTTTATAGAAAACAGAATCTATCGAGATATCGAGGAAGAGGAAACATGGGAAGGTGTAATTCAGGCGATCGATAAAGGTTTAAAACCACATACCAAACATCTCAAGCGAATAGTAACCGAAGAGGATATTGTTCGTCTCACCGAAATACGAATTAAAAGAATTTCCAAATTCGACATAGATAAGGCTCAGCAAAAGATTGATGCGCTGGAAGATAGCATTGCTCAGGTGAAGAATCACTTAAATAACCTAATCGAGTATTCTATCGACTATTTCAAGCGTTTAAAAAAGGATTACGGAGCAGGTAAAGAACGCAAGACTGAGATTCGGGTTTTCGATGATATTGAAGCGACGAAAGTTGTAATTAGAAACACTAAGTTATATGTGAATCGCGAAGAAGGTTTTGTGGGAACAAGTCTGAAACGAGATGAATACGTGACCGATTGTAGTGATATTGATGATATCATCGTATTTACTGAGGAGGGTAAAATGATGGTTACTAAAGTAGATTCCAAAACTTTTATTGGTAAAGGTATTCTGCACGTTGCAGTGTTTAAGAAGAAGGACAAACGTACCATTTACAACATGATCTATAAAGATGGAGCAAGGGGGCCAACTTATGTGAAGCGATTCGCCGTTACAAGTATTACCCGGGATAAAGAATACGATCTTACAAATGGATCTAAGGGGTCTAAAGTTCTTTATTTTACTGCTAACCCGAATGGAGAAGCAGAAGTTGTTACAGTATTACTGCGTCAAAGTGGAAGTATCAAAAAACTAAAATTTGATTTAGACTTTGCCGATCTTTTAGTTAAAGGACGTGCTTCGAAGGGAAATATTGTAACAAAATACACCGTTAAGCGCGTTGAGCTTAAGGAGAAAGGCCTCTCAACATTAAAGCCGCGTAAAATATGGTTCGATGAAACTGTGCAACGCCTCAATGTAGATGAGAGAGGAGAATTATTGGGAGAATTTACCAAAGAAGACAGGCTGCTTATAATTAATCAGAAGGGGATAATAAAGACTGTTATTCCTGAAATGACACTGCGTTTCGAGGATGATGTTATCGTTTTGGAAAAGTGGAACCCTAAAAAGCCAATTTCAGCGATTTATTGGGAAGGAGAAAAAGAACTTTTCTACGTAAAACGGTTTTTGATTGAAAATCCCGATCGAGAAGAAATTATTATTACAGATCATCCGAAGTCTTATTTAGAACGTGTTTTTACAGATTATCGCCCAATGGCTGAGGTCGTTTTTGCAAAGAACAGGGGTAAGGAGAGGCAAGAGAATATGGAGGTGAATTTGGAGGAATTTATTGCTATAAAAGGAATTTCGGCTATGGGAAATCAATTGACAAAGGATAAAGTTCTAGAAATAAACGCGCTAGCTCCACTCCAGTATAATGAACCGGAACCAGCACCAATTGAGGAAATCGACGTTATTGACGAAGAGGATGTAAATTCAGAAGTTAGCGCAGAGAAAAATTCAGAGAAAAAAATAAAAGATTCCAACGTTGATAAGGAACCTCCTACAGACGAGGAGGGACAGACATTGCTATTCTAAATATTCCTGCTATGAAAAGTTTTATTCGAGAATTTAAAGATTTCGCCATTAAAGGGAACATGATCGACATGGCAGTGGGGATCATTATTGGAACCGCTTTTAATGGAGTTGTGAACACCTTGGTAAAAAAGGTAGTAATGCCGCCCTTGTCTCTACTGACCGATGATGTAAATCTGGCAAATAGAAAATATGTACTGAGAGAAGCTTCCGGCAAAGCGGAAGAAGTCGCCATTGGCTATGGTGAGCTAATTGAAGTTCTGATCGATTTTGTTATAATAGCAATCACAATTTTCATTGTGATCAAGTTCATCAATCGCTTTAAGAATAAAGCTGAAGACCCTAAAAATAAAGAGGTTGTGACTCCAAAAAATATCGAACTGCTTTCAAATATTGAAAGATTAATGGAAGAGCAGAACAAACTGCTTAAGGAAAAGAAATAATCCTTTTTCGACTCACCTTTCAAAAAGTTTGATAATTTTTGTTAGAGGATTACAACCATCCTTCTCTGTTGGTATTGGAGTTTGATGTGTTAAAGTCTTTGGGTTGAGATATCCACCTGCAGCCATGTCTAATCTCTCCAATAGTAGCAATGCCTCTCCATTACCCTTCAATAATAATGCATACTTTTTAGCGGTGCTTGCTGAGCTAATATTCTCCTTTAAAAATTCATCATCTGCTTGCACAAAGCAATGAGTGTTTTGCTGAAACAATTTAGGGTCTAATGATAGGGTTGTCGACTTATTATTTAATGATTCCCAGTCTCGGGTATTTTCCGTCACCAATATTTTATCTGACTTTGACTTTGCGTATATTCTTCCCGCAAACGCATGTATGGATTTAATTCCTTCGGCGTTTCTATTGTGCGTTTCTAGCAATATTCCACTCGATGATAGTTGATAACTAACGAGGGAAGTAGTTGTTAAAACTGTAATGAAAATGCCATTTTTATTCTGAAGTGTAACGTGATCGGTGAGCGAATCGTTTATTGATATTTCACTGATAATTCGATAACGCTGTGAAGTGATTATAAAGCTAGGATCAAAGCTCGTATTTTGTTTGCCCAATCCCGAATATTGCAAGCTTAACGGATTTGCCTCAGAATGATCTGATTGCCAGAAATCTAAAGCTAAAATGTTTTGCGTATTAGGAGCTAAGGAGGCAAGATGCTTTCCATTGTCGTCTAAAATGGAAACTGATGAATTTGACGGAAGACCGGTAAAGGCAAATGTCCATCTAGTTAAGTCGAAAGTAATATTCCCGAGAAATGGCACAGGGCCTCTAACTATATCACGAAGTCTGCGTGTGCGTTCTTCGAAAGAATTAATCAAATCTTGATTAGCATTGCATGTATCATTAATTTCGGCGATTAATTCATCTAATTGAGATTCAGTTAATTGAGCACTAGGGATTGGTAACTTGAAAATACGAGCACCAGCATTTGTTTGAAATAGTATTTTTAAATTAGGAATCCCATCGTCTGTAGTCAGACGCAAAGTGCGTAGTTGGTCCGGAGTCATTGTATAGTGCACTGTTATTGAGCTAGAACTTCTAAATATTGAAGGTCTGGGCCATCCACCAGATGGATCTTCTTCTAACACTTCAAACGCCCATACATAAAGAGGAATGATTCCTCTGTAACTATCTCTAAAAAAATTAAATCCGACTTCAGCATTAATTATAACAATTTCGCCATCCTCAGGGCATCGTCCGCGTCTTGGAGGAACCCATCTAGGAAAAGAGAGTTGACCATTTGGTAATGGTTCGAATCTCAAGTCGATATCAGTCAGTGTACCTCCAGCCACAAGTCCGTCGTCACAGGGAAATGTAGTGGTTATGGCAATATTTCCTAATACGCGATTAGTCGTTGGTTCAATTTCTATTTCAGTGTAATATGCATTGTTTTGGCCTTCAACCGATAGCAACGTGCGATTTGCAATCGACGGTATATCCTGATCCAGTATTATTCCTAAAGTTGTGAAACCACCGAGCAATCCTCCCGCAATTCCTCCCACAATAGCGCCAATCCACCCTCCGAAAACACCTCCTATAGCGACACCACCACCCGCCAGTAAGGATGCGTTCAAAGAGCCGCATACAAAAACATCTCCAGGGTCGACCTCGTGGGTGTCAATCATGTCTAAGCGGAGTACTCCAGGACGAGCAATAGAAATAGTTGTATAGAGCTTTAAATTTACATCCATGTCGTAACCCCAAGGAACACAAGCGCCCGGAAGATGTACGGCAACATCCGTTTCGATGGCTCCTATCGCTTCTGGGTAACAAGGTCCACTAGTTGTAGCGTCCACAACATTCCATTGGGAAGAGGGTCTTTGATTAAGTACAACGGTTGTTCTGCGGGCTAAAGCACTTTCGACGGTATCAGCAACACGTTTCTCCAGTAGCTCAAACGGAAAATGGACAATCCAATCTAAGGCTCCTAAACGATTAATAAGAGAAGAAGAAAAGTAATTGCTCCAACTGTCTGCCCAAGCTACGGCATAGGTAGTAAAACCTAAGAATGGAAAATCCATGAGACTTGCTTTTTCCACTTGAAGTCGTAATTCAATGGCGCCACTATTTAATCTGATTCCGGCATTCCATACGCGCATATCGTCTCCAATAACAGTATTTAAATTTCCGATCGGAAATCTTATTGGCGGAAACCATTCGGTTGCATTATCTTGCATAACTTGAAGGAGACGTTGCGCAAATCTTTGAGCTGCAGCACTTGGTATTTCTGAAGGGTCTACGTAGATTCCACCCAGACCAAATTTTATTTCAATAGGTTCAAAGTTTAGTGATATGGCTCTGTCATCAATGATTGGAGCATTAACTTGAAAAACTGCTTGAATATTGAATTTCACATATTCCGATGCGTTGGCGGCGGCTAAGCCATTGGCTTCTAGGTCGGTCACTCGAATAATGTAGGCGCCGATATTGCATAAAACTACGGGTGTATTAAACTCTATTTGTGTTTGTGAAGGTGATGGAGTACTACCAAGAAAAACGAATCCTGGTGGTGATAATACTGTAAAAGGAATACGTAAGGCATTAGACCCCGTAAAGTAAGCGATATCAATTTCTTCAATCTCAATATGATCAATAACACCTGGTTCCTCCTCCGATTCAGGATCGAGTGGAGTGAATGAGAATACTTGAATTCCATCTAATCCCAAATTTGAACTGGTAAGGACAGCATTTTCAACATAGGTACGAACAATGCTTTCAAACTTCCCTTCGCTGAATTGTATACTAACGAACATAGCTTATGCAATTTTAAAAATGATATACAAAAAATAAGCGGGGAGAAGTGAAGATGAAAATCTGCACTATGTTATTAATGAGAAAGTTACAATTATATTTCTGATTAACCAAGAATGCGGCACATATTTGTAAGGGCAAGGATTCGTTTAAAAAAGAGTTTTTTTATACGGCCAATTTAAGTTGAATTAGATATTGTAGTAACGAATTACTGCTTTAAGATCATCTTCAATCCTGACTGGATTGCTTTTTCCGTAGCGGCGAATTCACCGTCTGCCAGAAACAAATTATTCATTTCTGAAACCAAATTGTCAATTTCAGCTTTCGAATATCCAAGTCGGGCTACAGCCGCTTGAATTTTTTGGATACTTTGAAAATCATTATCATTCTCAAATTCTTTCCTAATTGATTCGTATTCAGACCCCTGTATCTTAGATAGAATAATTTTCGTCTCTTCTTCACTTTCAGAAAAGTCGGCATTGGCACAGTACAGTAGTATGTAAGCACTAAGTTGTTGCTTATTCCAATTTGTTGTTTGGTTTTGCATAGAGATATTCTTTAGTTATTCATTTTCATCATCATCCGGTACTGTAGAAACAATTGATGAGGTTCTTTTACGATAACGCATATTTATAAATTCGATAAACAAAGAAAAGGCAATTGTAAAATATAAGTAGCCTTTCGGGATGGTTCCAACCTGCGAACCGAACATCTCAAGATGAGAAAGGTGAGCCCCTTCTGCAATCAGCATAAAGCCTATGAGAATAAGGAACGCTAGTCCGAGTAATTGAACAGTTGGGTGTTCATTCACAAATCGACCAACAGGAGCCGCAAAAATCATCATTATCAGAACAGAAATAACCACGGCGATCACCATAATAACCAGGGCGTCGTTGGGGTTGTCGCTTATTCCATTAGTCATTCCCACCGCCGTTAATATTGAATCGAATGAAAATACGATATTTATCAATGAAATCTGGATAATAGCTTTAGTAAGTGTTGTTGACCGCCCTTTTTTTATTTCTCGTTCGTCGTGACCTTTGTCTTCCACTTTTTCATGAATTTCGGTCGTACTTTTATACAGTAAGAATAATCCACCAATAAATAATATTAATCCTTGTCCGCTAATTCCTGCTTTAACCCATGAAAGATTAATATGCCAAAAAGGAGCTTCCATCGCTACAAGCCAAGAGATACCGAACAATAATATTATTCTTATAAGCATCGCCAGGAATAAACCGATATTTGTCGCTTTCTTTTGATGTTGTTTAGGAAGTTTGCTAGCTGCTAAGGAGATGAAAATGATGTTGTCGATCCCTAGGATAATTTCAAGAAAAGTAAGCGTAAGAAGCGCTACTAATGCGTCTGCTGAGGTTAGTATTTCAAACATAAGTATGAAAGTTATTTGGTCGTATTGCTAATTTTAACAGCTGTTCCTTTTTGTTTATTTTTTTTACCTACTTCGTTATACTCAAATAAATACTCATTTCCATTTGTAGTTAAGATCTTCATGTGTATGGCTTTTTGTTCGGCACGATTCTTCGGATTTATCTTCTTTACGATATATTCACAGTTGTTGATCCATCTTATGGAAGATGTATCGGATTTACCTCTAAAATAATCAATTTCTATCGAATCAGTTCTTACAAATGTTGTTGTAAGTAATTCGGTACCCACAAGTGCCTCGAATTCAAAGGTTCCCGTCTTAAAATTGTTACAATCTCTATTTACGGAGTAGCAACTCGAAAATAATATGAGAGATATGAAAGCGAGCAGTGGGCGCATAGATCAATTTTTATGCGAATTTCTGAAAAATTATGCAAAGTTCTTAGTTTTCATAAGCCTTAAAACTGCCATCTTTATAAAAAACTACGATGCGCTCTATTTCTCTTTCTAATGGGTGATTCTTTTTTTCTATAAAATTCTCCTTGTGCTTCTCGAAAGGTATTGTTTTTTCTGAAGAAGAAATAATTGCTTTGTTTTCCCTTGCATCTTTGACTTTTTCCGAAGGAAATGATCCTTTTCCATTTAACAACCAATACAATTCTACTTCAGGATATTTCTGAAGCACCTTCATTACGAATTCCAAACTTGGCTTATTTCTACCGGATAGGAGGTGAGAAATGGTGGAGCGGTTGAATTCAATTTCTTCTGAAAATGCAGTAGCCGAAATACCATAATGATCGAGTATTTCTTGAAGCCTTTTTGCAAAATCTGAAGTGTTTACCATTGTAAATGGAGGTTTTAAAGAATAACGTTTACAAATGTAAATTATTACAACGAACCATACAATATAATCGATGATTTAAGTTATATTGTAATAAATATATACTTTAATTAAATATGATTAAGTAACTGAAATATAATTAATTATATCTCTAAATATGAAGTCTAGTTAAAATTCTTAATTTTTAAGGTTGTCTCTGGGTGAATTTGTTTACAAATGTATTAAAAAACTTGTGTTTTCGTGTTTACAATTGTAAACATCTCTTTGTTTACCTTTGTAACTGGAACAAAATATTTATGGATTTAAAGTCGTGGTACTGTGTGAATTTTGAGTCTCGAATAAAAGGGAGATATGTTACTTTGGAACACATTTTACCAATTATAAATTCGTATCATGACCATCTCGAAATTACATCCGCCGGAACTTCAGAATTAGGAAATGATATCCCGTTATTAAAAATTGGAACGGGAAAGAAAGTCGTTTTAGGTTGGTCACAAATGCATGGCAATGAATCGACGACTACTAAAGCTATATTCGATTTTTTAAAGTTCTTGTTTCAACAAGATGTTTTTCAGGATGAAATAGAAAAATTTCATGAGACATACACTTTCTATATAATTCCAATTCTGAATCCCGATGGCGCCAAAAGTTATAACCGAGTCAATTCAAATGATATTGATTTAAACCGTGATGCCAGAGATCTTTCTCAAGCAGAAAGTAAGGCACTTAGAAAAACATTTGAGAGAGTAAAACCGCAACTTTGTTTAAATCTTCACGACCAGCGTTCCATTTATGGTTTATCGACCGACAAGCCGGCTACAGTTTCTTTCTTAGCTCCTGCAGCGGACAAACGTAGGACAGTCACCGAAAGTAGAAAGATAGCCATGCAGCATATTGTAAGGATGAACGAGGAACTTAAATTGCACATTCCCGGGCAGGTTGGGAGGTACGACGACACCTTTAACGGGGCCTGTGTTGGTGACACATTTCAACATTTGCAGTTCCCAACTATATTATTTGAAGCGGGCCATTATAGAAATGATTATCAAAGAGAGAAAACACGAGAATTTATATTTTACGCATATATTTCACTTTTTGATTTTTTTAAGAGAGGCTCATTTAATTATAAGGATTATTTCAACATCCCAGAAAACAACTCGAAGTATCGAGATATTATTCTTAAAAATGTTCGGATAGCCAACGAGCGAAAGCCTGTAGATATTGCTATACAGCTTGTAGAAGAGCTAGATGAGGCAGAAATCATCTTCGCGCCCACAATTGATTCTATAGTTAAAAGCGGGAGTCTTCTTTCTCATAAATCAATAGACTTGAAAGGCGCAAGTGTGTTGGTGAATTCGCAAGAAAAAATCCGAGTTGGTCAAAAAGTTTCAACTATTGTTAACAAAGACGATGAAAAGGTAATTATTTTACAAGAAAAATAGGCTTTTATTGATAGAAGCTTATTATTTTTGTTTTTATTATTTGACTCAATGATATGGCTAAATTTAAACTAGACGATACAGATCATCAAATCCTTGATATGTTGATTGAAAATACCCGAACTCCTTTTACCGATATTGCTAAGAAACTTCAAATTTCGGCAGGAACTGTGCATGTTCGTGTAAAAAAGATGGAAGAAGCAGGAATAATTATTGGTTCCTCCTTGCGTTTAGATTATCAGAAATTAGGATATTCTTTTATAGCTTATGTTGGTGTTTTCTTGAATAAAACCTCACAAACTCAGTTTGTTTTGGAGCGAATTAATGAAATTCCATATGTAACGGTGGCACATGTTACCACAGGTAAATTCAATGTATTTTGTAAAATTCGTGCTAAGGATACAAGTCATGCAAAAGATATTATTTATCAGATTGATGATATTGAGGGAGTAACGCGCACTGAAACAATGATCTCTCTTGAAGAAAGTATAAATGACAAAAAACGCTTGATGCATTCCATTTTTAAAGAGATTTAATTCTAAACAAATTCTCCATGTTGCGTTCAGACCTCACTTCGACCGAATACTTTCAGTATTATAAGCAATATGTAGACTTGGTTGAGGATATAGATTTGTTAGATGCGCTACAAAAAGGCTACAAGACTATCGCACAATTTTTTGACTCTATACCACAGAACAAATTAGAATTTCGGTATGCTTCAGGGAAGTGGACTTCAAAAGATATTTTATTACATTTAATTGATACCGAAAGAGTGTTCACGTATCGAGCATTGTATTTTGCCAGAAATCTAAACTCTGATTTAGAGGGTTTCGACGAAAACATCTTCGCCCAATATGCCGATGCTAACACTCGCTCAATGGAAAGTTTAATAAAAGAGTATCATTCTGTTAGAAGTGCGACAATTACATTCTTTCAAAATTTATCGGAGAACAAATTCGAACATACAGGCATTGCCAATAATAATATCTTATCGGTACGAGCTTGTGGCTTTATAATCTGCGGTCACGAAATCCATCATACTAATGTCATAAGAGAGCGCTATTTGCTTTAAATTGGGAATGAGCAATTAAACTTCTGTCATTTGTTATTTTCTTAACATAGTTTAACCAAATATTAATATTGAAACCTTGTGACACCCTGTAAATAGGGCTATATTGCTATTAAAGAAAAATATTAATTAAAAGAATAATTAAACACTATGGAAAAGAGAATTGCTATTTTAGCAACAAATGGATTTGAAGAATCAGAATTAAAATCACCTAAAGAAGCCATGGAAGCTGAAGGATTTACTGTAGATATCATTAGCGAGAAAAGCGGAACAATTAAAGGCTGGGACGATGGAAACTGGAGCAATGAATATCAAGTAGATAAAACATTGAACGAAGTAAAAGCCGATCAGTACAATGCATTAGTTTTACCGGGAGGCGTTATCAATCCGGATAAATTAAGAAGAAATGACGATGCTTTAGTTTTTGTTAGAGATTTTTTTAGTCAGAAGAAACCTGTAGCTGCTATTTGTCACGCCGCTTGGACCTTAATATCAGCTGATGTTGTAAAAGGAAGAAAAATGACTTCTTTTAGTTCCATTAAGGATGATCTTGTAAATGCAGGGGCAAATTGGGTGGATGAAGAAGTAGTTGTTGATGAAGGATTTGTAACAAGTAGAAATCCTAATGATCTTCCGGCATTCAATTCAAAATTGATTGAAGAAATCAAAGAAGGTAAGCATACCTTACAACATGCATAAAGAGTACTGAAACACTTACAAAAAAAGAGGCGAATTCGCCTCTTTTTTTATTCTTCTTCATCCAGTTTCTTTCGATCTGGAATTTCGCTTATCGGCTCGGTAAAGTCGGAATCTAAGTAATCATCTTCATCAAAGCTAGCCATTGTCGATTCCAGTCTTGAACTCACTTTAACTAAATAGGTGGTGTCTTCAGTACGGACTTCAACAGCTTCCACAGTCTCATTTCTGGCATTCTTAAAAATAATCACATGATCGTCATCATAGCCATCGGGATATTTCTCAACGAGAAGTGTGAGTATCTCTGGCGTTAATTTTTTATAGTCTACAATAACACGTTTCATGGCATCCGTAGGTTTGAGGGTTAGCTATGCTAAACTACAGAAAAATTTATAACAACAAATAATTTCGAATAATTTTTTTAGAAATTTTTATAGTATTCAAAAGCCTTATAAATTAACTCATCGGGCACTTCACAATCGATCTGAAATTCTCCAATCTCCTTCAACAATACAAACAACACTTTTCCGTCCCGGTTTTTCTTATCGTAGGCCAGTAATTTAATGATTGCCTCAATATCTCTATTGTTAAAAGATATCTTTTCAAAGTTTTTAAAAATAGTTCTTGATATTTCATCTAAGACATTCTTCGGAAAATTTAAAAGCTCGGCTGAAAGATAAGAGGCAAGGATCATACCTATGCCGATTGCTTCTCCGTGCAGAACAGCCCGTTTCTCCGGGTGATCCAGCAAATATGATTCTATTGCATGACCAAGAGTATGACCATAATTTAATGTTTTTCGGATACCTTTTTCATTTGGATCGTCGGTGATTACCTGATTTTTAATGAGTACAGATTCCCAAATGAGTTGTGTTTCCTCAGAAGCGTTTTCTAGATTAAAATCCTTAACGCTATTCCAGTATTTTTCAGAATGAATTAATCCATGCTTAAGCATTTCAGCATAACCTGAAATAACTTCCTCTTTCGGGAGTGTTTTTAAGAATTGGGTATCAATCACCACACAATTGGCATCCCGAATTACACCTATCTGATTCTTCAATGCCCCTAAGTCAACACCATTTTTCCCACCTACTGAGGCATCTACCATGGCCAAGAGGGAAGTAGGGATATTTATGCTATTAATACCACGTTTAAAAGTAGCAGCGACGAAACCACCAATATCAGTGACGACCCCGCCACCTAAATTAATAAGTAAACTGTTCCGGTCTGCTCCTAAGTCTGATAGCTCTTGCCAAATTTTTTGACAGGTTTCTATTGTTTTATTAGCTTCTCCATGTGAGATTTTAATGACTATAGTGTTGTGAGGAAGTTCTATATTATCATGAAAATAAGGGAGGCAGTAAGTATTTGTATTAGCGTCAGTTAATATAAAGATTTTCCCGGGCGCAATTTTATTAATTTCAAAATTCAGAGCATCCCAGGCCCCTGCATTACAATAAATAGAACCTCTTTCTTTTAAAATTTTCATGAATAACTAAACTTAATCTGATTTGTGTAACAGAAATCAAATCTAACTATATTTGTGAACATTATTTTGACTTTATGATATCAAATTCTCTTTTCGACGATACAAAGACGGCTTTTAAACTAAAAAGTGATTCAGAATTAGAACGCGCTTATTTTTTGTTTAAAATGATATCGAAAGAGCCATTGGTTCGTATAGGAACGGCAGCCACGAAATTCGCACTCAATTTGAACCTTCCGGTAGAAGGCCTGATACGGTCAACTGTTTTCGATCATTTTTGTGGTGGAGTAAACGAAAAGGACTGCATGCCGGTGGTCGACAATTTATTCGAAGCCGGTGTAAATTCTGTCCTAGATTTCTCTGTAGAAGGGAAGGAGGAAGAAGTACAGTTCGACGCAACAATGAATAAAGTTATCGAGCTTACCCGTTTTGCCGACAACAAAGAAGCGATGCCTTTTTCTGTTTTTAAGCCCAGCGGATTCGGTCGATTCAAGATCTGGCAAAAATTAACGGAAAACCAGAAACTTTCCGATATTGAAGAAAAAGAATGGATCAATATTCAAAACCGTTATGATAAGGTGTGTCAAATTGCCTCTAATTGTAATATTTCATTGCTAATAGATGGTGAAGAATCCTGGATGCAGAATGCAGCCGATGATTTGTGCGAGCAGATGATGGTAAAATACAACAGGGAGAAAGCAATAGTTTTTAATACACTGCAATGTTATCGTTGGGATCGATTGGAATATTTAAAACAGCAGCATCAAAAAGCAAAAAAGGAAGGATATAAGCTGGGTTTCAAAGTGGTACGTGGTGCATATATGGAAAAGGAAAATGAGAGGGCTGAAGAAAAGGGATATCCTACTCCCATCTGTAATAGTAAACAGGCCACCGATGAAAATTTTAATGCTGTCGTTAATTATATCCTGGATAATTTAGATGATATCTCACTTTTTTTAGGCACTCATAACGAATCGAGTAGTTATTTGGCGATGGAGATCATGAGTTCGAAAGGTTTATTTAAAAATGATGCGCGGGTTTGGTTTGGGCAGCTCTACGGTATGAGCGATCATATTAGCTTCAATCTGGCTAGCGCGGGTTATAATGTTGCCAAATACATTCCTTTCGGACCGGTTAAAGATGTAATGCCATATTTAATTCGCCGTGCAGAAGAAAATACTTCGGTTGCCGGGCAAACCAGCCGGGAACTCACATTGTTGAAAAAAGAGAAGGAGCGAAGGAAGATTTAGTTCTATTTCTTACTAGAATCATTTTATTTCGCGGAGGCTTTTATTGCAATTCATAAGTTTCGAATTAAAGCAACTTAGAGACCTTCTTTTATCAACTCCCCAGTTAAACATAGACAAGTCTCCAGTTGCTTTTTTATAAACTTCACAGTTCAAATGTTTATAAAAATAAGCCCCTATCCAAGCACTCTAAATCGGGATTCGTGAATTTAAAGGTCGTAATTCACGAATTTCGACTGAAAGCGTTTATTTTATCTTGCTGAAAATGAGTTGATTAAATGAACAATTCGTTGTTGTACTGGTATTTATTTATACTGATAAGTTAGAAAACCATTTTTTCTTAACTTTAAGATTATAACCATCAACTTAGATGAAAATCATTTTTCACATATTAGTTTTTCTATTTGCGACATCTTCTCTCGCACAAGATTTTACTCAAGAACAGCTTGAAAATATGAAAGATGAAGAATTGTTGGAGTTGTTTATGGAGGTTGAGTTAGATTCTATTAAAGCTGAAAAAGTGGCAAGAACTTATCTCAATAGAGCCCGAAAAGAACGTGATACTATAAAAATGGCCCGGGGTTATGATCGTCTGGCTCGAATCTTCCACCCGGAAAAGAATATTGCATTCGCAGATAGTGTAATCGAATTGACGAAAAATATTAAGAATATTACCTATCCGGCTTTAGGGTATATGATTAAGGCGTATGAATTTTCCGGTAGAGATTTAATCTATGAGACAAAAAATAATTTAATTGCTTTTGATCTGGCAAAAAAAATGGCAACATTATGCAACTATTATACATAACTGACCGGTTAATAACTGCAAAATCAATTTGGGGAAATAAGGCAGAAGCTTTAGAGTTGCAACTTTATAGAAATAGTTTAATAAATAATAAAACTTATCTAGACGATATCACTAAATCGACCCGTCCCGGAGCGAGAAATCAGGTCAATGAATTGAAAATGGAAAACGAATTATTTTCGCTTCAGAATTTTGCTATATGTTATCTAAACTTGAAACGGTTTGACTCTACATATTATTATGTTAATAAAGGAATGAGTAAATCGAAGGGATTTTCTGGTTTTACTCAAAATGAAGGTTTTCATTATAACGCTTTTATGGAAATTTTAATTGAATTAGATTTTTACTGTAAAAATTATCTAAAAGTAATTCAAAATTGCGATACTTTAATTCCTAAGATTAATACCGAAGTTTATCCAGAAAACTTGTTGAATCTATATCTGTTTAAAGGACTTTCATATTTGCGATTAAATGAAAATAGGAAGGGAATTATGTACCTCAAAAAATCTGACTCTATCTACGATTCTAGGGATATGCATATTTTACCGCATCAACGTATACTTTTTGAAGAACTTCACAAGTATTATGAAAGTAAAAACAATTCTGAGAAACAAATTGTATATCTAAATAAATTACTCTTTACTGATAGTGTGTTTAAGCGGTACTATCAATACTTCGAACCTGACCTTATTAAAAATTTAGATACACCGAGAATTCTAGAAGAAAAGGAAGCGTTAATTGATCGATTGGAGAATAAAAATGAATTATCCACAAAACAAATTTGGTGGGTTTTAGGACTATTCGGATTGAGTAGCTTCTTATTAATCTATT
>CBDUGY010000043.1:0-22502 GCA_965367015.1 uncultured Ulvibacter sp. | reverse complement strand
CATCTGTATCTCATACGCTGTCAATTTCAATATATCAATGAACTTTTAAAATTCTTTATTTCGCCTTACAAACTCGTGTTTTTGATTCACTCATCGTCTTAGCGGGTGCAAATGTACAACAGTTTTTTAATTCTGCAATGCTTTTTAAAAAATATTTCAAAAAAAATTAGACCGTTGTATTTTTACTTTTTCCAGGAATTTAATTTCCCATTCAAAGCGGGTGCAAATATAGAATGGTTTTCTATTATGGCAAACATAAATACATCTTTTTTTTAAAGTATTTTCCTTCATTTTTATAATCATTTGAAAGCGTATTATTTATCCGAAAAATTATTTTATAAACCACATTATACCTTTATATATATACTAATTTTTAAAATACAGCAAGATAACTTTAATAGGCGTCCATAACTGAACTTATAATTTACTACTTCAACTCTATTCTTCACAGCATCTGCGTTAGGGATTGAGCGCGTCGCCCGTATGCAGTACGGGCGATTTGTTTGAGCTCTCCCGACACCTGTGTCTGGAAGCGAGTAGCGAAAGCCCGCCCCAGACCGAGCGCCTGAATATATTCGGGAACAAGCGCAGCGAACAACTGGGGAACGCCCATATAAAGTAATTAAATGAACCGGAATAATCGATCGACCGTATATTGTTTAAGAGTGAAACTCGTAGTATCTTTGCCACCTAAAATTTTTAGTATGATAGCGATTACCTTACCTGACGGAAGTGTAAAAGAATTTGAAGCAGGCGTTACTCCGATGGATGTAGCCAAAAGTATAAGTGAAGGATTAGCGAGAAATGTAATTTCGGCATCCTTTAATGACAATACTGTGGAGACAAGCACCCAATTGAATAGTGATGGTAGTCTTGTTCTCTATACATGGAATAATGAGGAAGGTAAGAGAGCTTTTTGGCATTCGTCTGCACATATTTTAGCCCAGGCATTAGAAGAATTATATCCCGGTATAAAGCTAACTATTGGTCCAGCTATTGAAAATGGTTTTTATTACGATGTGGATTTTGGAGACGACACTATTTCAGAGAAAGATTTGAAGGCCGTTGAAGATAAAATGATAGAAATTGCCAGAGGAAAGCATGAATTTACACTTAGAGAATCATCAAAAACTGACGCCCTTGAGTACTACAAAAAACAAGGTAATGAATATAAAGTTGAATTAATTGAGGGTCTGGAAGATGGTACTATCACCTTTTGCGATCATGACACTTTTACAGATCTATGTAGAGGTGGTCATATTCCGAATACAGGAATCGTAAAGGCCGTGAAGCTTATGAGTATCGCAGGTGCTTATTGGCGTGGTGATGAAAATAATAAACAACTTACCCGAATCTACGGCGTGAGTTTTCCTAAGCAAAAGGAGTTGACCGAGTATCTTGAATTGCTGGAAGAAGCAAAGAAACGAGATCACAGAAAACTTGGAAAGGAGTTAGAATTATTTACTTTTTCGCAACGTGTGGGACAAGGTTTGCCTTTATGGTTGCCAAAAGGTGCCGCATTGCGTGAACGATTGGAGAATTTTTTGAAGAAAGCACAAAAGAAAGCCGGCTATGAAATGGTTATCACTCCACATATCGGACAAAAAGAATTATATGTAACATCAGGTCATTATGCAAAATATGGCGCCGATAGCTTTCAACCCATCCATACGCCCGCCGATGGAGAAGAATTTCTTCTGAAGCCCATGAATTGCCCGCATCACTGTGAAATTTACAGCAGCCGACCTTGGTCTTACAAAGATCTTCCCAAGCGTTTTGCTGAATTCGGAACTGTATACCGTTACGAACAGAGTGGCGAATTACATGGATTAACCCGGGTTAGGGGTTTTACTCAGGATGATGCTCATATTTTTTGTACACCAGATCAATTGGATTCAGAGTTCAAAAAAGTGATCGATCTTGTATTATATGTTTTTGGTTCGTTAGGATTTGAAAATTTTACTACACAAGTATCGTTACGTGACCCGGATAAGCCGGAAAAATATATTGGCAATCCCGAGTTATGGGAAAAAGCTGAACAAGCAATTATAAACGCTGTTACTGATAAGGGATTAGATTTTGTAATTGAAACAGGAGAAGCAGCTTTCTACGGTCCGAAGCTCGACTTTATGGTAAAGGATGCTTTGGGACGCAGCTGGCAACTTGGTACTATTCAAGTAGATTATACTTTGCCTGAGCGCTTTGAATTAGAATACAAAGGCAGTGATAATGAGATGCATCGACCGGTTATGATTCACAGAGCTCCTTTTGGCAGTATGGAACGTTTTGTGGCAATATTACTAGAGCATACCGGCGGTAATTTTCCACTTTGGCTGATGCCTGAACAGGTTGCAATTTTATCATTAAGTGAAAAATTTGAAAAATACGCTGAAAAAGTTTTAAATTTGCTTGAAAATGACGAAATTCGCGCCCTTGTAGATAATCGAAACGAAACCATTGGCAAGAAAATCAGGGAGTCAGAAATGAATAAAATCCCTTATATGTTGATAGTTGGAGAGCAAGAAGAAAATGATGGTACGATTTCTGTAAGGAAACATAGCGAAGGTGACTTAGGTACAATGAGTATAGAAGCATTTTCAAAAATGATTTCAGACGAAGTAAAAAAGGAAATAAAAGAGTTTAACAATAATTAAAATATTTAGCCATAGCAATACGTAGAAAAAGAAGCAGGGGTCCAGCTCGGATTATTAAAGAAGACCAGCACAGAATCAATAGAAAGATTCGTGCAGAAGAAGTGCGCCTTGTTGGCGACAATGTTGAAATAGGTGTATATCCACTTAAAAAAGCATTAGAAATCGCTGAAGAGCAAGAATTAGACCTGGTAGAAATTTCTCCGAATGCCAAGCCTCCGGTTTGTAAAGTAATAGACTATAAAAAGTTTGTTTACGAGCAAAAGAAACGGGAGAAGGCTATGAAATCTAAGGCTACAAAAGTGATCATCAAGGAAATTAGGTTTGGACCCAATACCGACGATCATGATTACGAGTTTAAAAAGAAGCACGCCGAGAAATTTTTAAAAGACGGTGCTAAGTTAAAAGCTTATGTATTCTTTAAAGGACGTTCGATCATTTATAAAGATCAGGGTGAAATTTTATTATTAAAATTAGCTCAGGAACTTGAAGAATTCGGAAAGGTAGAACAAATGCCGAAACTGGAAGGGAAGCGAATGATTATGTTCATTGCTCCAAAAAAGAAATAAATTGAATTAATCTCTCCTTCAGGGGAGTCATTATAAAAAGAAGTCTTCTTATTATGCTATATGCGAATTCTGAGGACGATGCGAAATAATAAATAAAAGTAGGAAACATGCCGAAACAAAAAACAAAATCCAGTGCTAAGAAGCGTTTTAAGCTGACAGGTACCGGTAAGATTAAAAGAAAGCATGCGTTTAAAAGTCACATCTTAACAAAGAAGTCTAAAAAACGTAAGCTTGCATTGACCCATGACACAGTTGTGCATAAGGCCGATGAGAGTAACGTTAAGCAGATGCTTCGTTTGAAGTAATCGCTTAACCGGTTAAAACAAATTATTTAAACCCTGGAGTTGGGCTGAGATCAAAGACTAGTCGTCTGAGTGAACAAAAAAGTGTCCGTTTATCGCGGACCGCCTGCTACAAAAAACAATTAAATTATGCCAAGATCAGTAAATTCAGTTGCCAAGAGAGCCAGAAGAAAAAAGGTTCTTAAGCAAGCCAAAGGATACTTTGGAAGACGTAAAAATGTTTGGACTGTTGCAAAGAACGCCGTTGATAAAGCGATGTCTTATGCTTACAGAGACAGACGAAACAAGAAGAGAACATTTAGAGCTTTGTGGATCACACGTATTAACGCGGGTGCCCGTCAGCATGGAATGTCTTATTCTCAATTTATGGGAGGATGTAAAAAAGCTGGAATCGAATTAAACCGTAAGGTTTTAGCAGATTTAGCAATGAATCATCCGGATGCTTTTGAAGCAATCGTAAAGAAAGTAAAATAAGACACTAACAACATTATTTCGCAGAAAAAAGCCCGCTCGTAAGAGTGGGCTTTTTATTTTTTTACCGGCTTATTTATTTCGTCCAAAGCCGCTTTAAACTCTTGCCAGTTAATCATTTCATCACCATCTTTATCGTAACCTTCAATTAATTTCGAGCCAACAATTCCCCGAATGAACCCACTAATTTCAGCTTGCTCAAGTAGTTTTACTATTTCCTTTTTGGAGAGCTTTGCATCACTGTCTGTATCAAAGAAACGAAAAGCTTCCTCAGGCGTTTGGAAATGATTCGAAATTAAAGCATGGATTTTGGCTAGAATAATTTCTTTTGTTGCCATATTTTTTAGGTTTTCTGTTTTTTCTTTTTAGCCGCCGGGAATAATACGTTGTTCAGTATTAGCCGGTAACCCGGAGAATTAGGATGTAGTGCCAATTCGGTTTTTGCATCCCCTACTCTATGTTGGTAATCTTCCGGATCATGACCCCCATAAAAAGTAAAAAATCCTTTACCCTTAACACCATGAATATACCGCGCTTCCCCATTCGATTTATTTTCACCCATTCGTAAAACATTTGCTTTAATCTGATCAGGAGCATAAGACGTCGTTTGTCCCATAAACCCTTTTACCAAAGCCGTATGATTTTGAACCAACATACAAGGTATTGGGTCCCATTTTGCCGAATAATCCATCAATGTAAAGTAATCTACTTCTTTCGAAATTCTTCGTTTTGTGGTCATATCAATACTTGAAAATTCATATACCATCGGACTTCTTTCTAAAATAAAATCTTTAAACGCAAAAGTTTTAGTATAGTCGATCTTACTCTGGTACGATGCTTCACTTGGGTCGCCATCGAACATCGGTTCACAAATGTCAACTCCTTCGGCAGCCAATGCAATATCAAAACTATCGGTTGCGCTACACATAGCGAACATAAATCCGCCTCCAATAACATAATCTCTAATTTTTAGCGCAACATCCCTTTTTGCTTCGGAAACTTTAGAATATCCTAATTTTGTAGCAAGCGCTTCAGCATTTCGCTTTTCCTGAATATACCATGGGGCAGCGCGATATGCTCTGTAAAACTTTCCGTATTGTCCCGTGAAATCTTCATGATGCAGATGCAACCAATCGTAAAGAATTAGTTGATCTGAAAGGACTTCTTCATCGTAAATTACCGTGTAAGGTATTTCCGCATAGGTAAGAACCATTGTTACGGCATCATCCCATGGCAGATTGCCCTTGGGCGAATACACAGCAATTCGCGGCGCTTTTTCCAATACGACAGCTTCCATATTTTGAGACGGACTGCTAATTTCGGTAAGGATCTGTTCGGTTTTAGCATCAGAAAGTAGCTCGAAAGAAATTCCACGTATCTGACATTCTTTCTTTATCGTCTCCGAATCAGGTAATAAGAAAGAACCCCCTCGATAATTCAACAACCACTTAACTTTTACATTTTTTTCCAATGTCCAGTATGTAAGACCATAGGCTTTTAGATGTTCTTTCTGACTTTCTGCATCCATAGGTATAAGAATATAGGATGCAAAAGATTTAGTGGAAAATAACGTTAGTAATATTAACAGCAATAATTTATTCATGTTCTAAATATACGGAATCTCATAAGGAGATTATGACTTCATTGATTTAATAACGGCAAAATTTAAGCCAAATTTCATAACTTTATATAATTCACAGAATTTGGTAGGGTTTTAATAATTTACATTGTTTTATTTATATACAACATTCTAATAAGAGTCAATTAAAAAATATCTAATTGAGCAAGTCAACACATCTAATTTACATATGGACTATGGCTTTAATCGTCGTAGCTGTAACAATTTATCTAGCATTTTCAGGGTATTCGTATTATTCGTTGCCGCTCGAAGAAAGGTTTTACCATCCACAACATAATTGGTTTAAGCCGAGCGGTCTTTTCGGTCAGGGTCTCGGGGTAATTGGTACTTTCTTAATCTTTTTTGGGGTCTTTATTTATATTCTTCACAAGCGTTACAATATTTTGGGGAAGTGGGTGCGATTAAAATATTTGCTGGAATTTCATATCTTCCTTTGTACACTGGGTCCCGTCATGGTTCTATTTCATACCGCATTTAAGTTTGGCGGAATTGTTTCAATTGCATTTTGGAGCATGGTCGCTGTTGTTGCCAGCGGAGTAATTGGACGCTTCATATATCTTCAAATTCCACGCACTATCGAGGGGAGAGAACTAAGTTTAAACGAAGCTCAGAATTTAAGAACGGATGTCTCTGAAGTTCTCTCTAATAAATATAACTTACAAGGACCAACCGTACAATTGTTTTTAAACTTCACAGAACCCGAAAAAAAGCAATCCATACACGCTTTAAGCCAAGTTCTCAAAGAGAACGCGGTACGCAAAGAAGACAGAAGGTCAATCCTCAAAATGATTAAGAATGAGAGGAAATTACTAAAAAGAATTGGGCGTTTAGAAACAATGAAAAAATACTTTAAATATTGGCATGTGGCGCATATGCCATTCGCTATAATCATGCTGGTAATAGTGGTTATACACATAATTGTGGCCTTTACTTTTGGCTATAAATGGATATTTTAATGAATGAGGTTTTAATCGAAGAAATAGTAACCTACGGAATCGTTCTACTTTTCTGCGCGACTATCGTGATTATTTATATTCGAAAAAAGAATAGGATTACGCGTCAGACTAAAAGAAAGGTTGAAATCGCCAAAGAAGAGGGATTATACGAACCCGTTTCTTTACATCCGTATATTGATCCCAATGCGTGTATTGGAAGTGGTGCTTGCGTCAAGGCCTGTCCGGAACAAGATATATTAGGAATGATAAACGGACAAGCATCTGTTATAAATGCCTCCAATTGTGTAGGTCACGGAGCCTGCTTCCACGCTTGTCCGGTCGAAGCGATCTCCTTACGAATTGGAACTGAAACTCGAGGTGTCGATCTCCCTCATATCAATCAAAATTTTGAGACTAATATAAAAGGAATATATATAGCCGGAGAATTAGGGGGTATGGGATTGATAAAGAATTCGGTTGAACAAGGCCAACAGGCTATTGAAAGCATCGTAAAAAGCAAAAAACCGAATCCGAATAATCTAACCGATGTCATTATAATTGGTGCAGGACCCGCCGGGATATCGGCAACATTGGCAGCAAAAAAGCACAATCTCAGCAGTCTTACATTAGAACAAGACTCTTTGGGTGGTACAGTTTACACTTTTCCAAGAACAAAAGTTGTTATGACTTCACCAATGAACCTTCCTTTACATGGAAAAGTAAAACTACACGATACTTCGAAACAAGAATTATTAGAATTATGGCAACATGTTATTTCGGAGAACAATATTGGAATTAAGGAAAACACAAAGGTTGAAAATATAATCCCCCAGGAAGACGGTTCGTTTAAGGTGGTTACGGCAGCTGGGGATGAGCATTTTGCCAGCAACGTCTTGATTGCCATTGGCAGACGTGGCAGCCCAAGAAAACTTGGTATTCCCGGAGAAGATTCAGAAAAAGTAGCATATAGAATGCTGGAACCTGAACTGATAGATAACAAAGATATCATTGTAGTGGGTGGAGGAGATTCTGCAATGGAAGCTGCTATGCTAATGATGGATAAAAATAAAGTCAAACTTTTGGTAAGAAGCGATAATTTTACTCGCTCAAAGCCCAAGAATAAACAAAACATTATTAAAGCTCATGAAGAGGGTAAACTAGAAATTATTTATAATTCCAGTCTTGTAGCTATAAATCCTGAAAGCTGTTTCTATAAAATAGCTGATCAAGAAGAGACTATTGAAGTAAAAAATGACCTGGTATATATATTTGCAGGTGGTCTACTTCCAACTGCCTTTTTGGAAAACGCGGGAGTACAAATCACAAAACGTTTTGCGTATATAATGAAGAAACATTAGAAATTGAAATCTGTCTATCTACATATCATCATAATTCTTAGCTGCACCCAGATAGGGCTTGCACAAATTTCCCCCGGAGAACTCACAACTGCTCATGCTAAATTAGAAGGGATGAGCAATTGTACACAATGTCACGAATTAGGATCGAAAGTTACCGATCAGAAATGTCTTAGTTGTCATACTGAAATTAGAAGCCTTATAACTAAAAATCGAGGATTTCATGCCAACAGTCAAGTTAAGAATCAGGCTTGTGTAAAGTGTCATAGTGAGCATCATGGTAGAAATTTCGATATGATTCGATTTAATGAAACTAATTTTAATCACGACCGCGCCGGCTATACTCTAGAAGGTGCCCACAAAAATGTAGACTGCCGCGAGTGTCACGCACCCGAAAATATCGCGAATTCAGACATACGAAAACGAAATGATACCTACTTAGGACTCGACACCAAGTGTCTCTCTTGCCATGATGACTTTCATCAGGGAAGTTTGTCTAATGACTGTTTATCATGCCATAATATGGACTCCTTTTTACCTGTAACGCAATTTGATCATAATACCGCAGACTTTAAACTAAAAGGAGAACATAAAACTGTTGATTGTAAAGAATGTCATAAAACAGTTTCTAAAAACGGAAGAGATTTTCAACAATTTACAGATATAGCATTCGAAGATTGTAAAGCTTGTCATAACGATCCACACGATAACCAACTCCCGGGAAATTGCGCTCAGTGCCACAATGAAAACGCATTCTCGAGTTTTTCAGGGAAAGGTAATTTCAATCATAACCGGACAAATTTCGACCTAAAAGGAGCGCATAAAAAAGTGGATTGTTTTAGCTGTCATGCACCTTCAAGCAATCCGCTTCGGGTTTTTCAGGATAATATCGCCACAAAAGTGAACAATTGTGTTGCTTGTCATGAAGACCCGCATGAAAACAAATATGGTCAGGACTGTGCTAAATGTCATTCGGAAGAAAGTTTTCTTGCCTTAAAGGATATGGATTTCTTCGATCATACTATCACCGATTTCCCACTGGAAGGAATGCATACCGATGTGGATTGTAGAGCTTGCCATGTTAAGCGTTTTGCAGATCCAATCGATTTTTCAGCTTGTAAAAACTGCCATGACGACTACCATAATCAAGAATTTGCTAAAAATGGGATTTCCCCCGACTGTAAAGAATGTCATTCGCTGCAGAAAGGATTTGATTACACTTCTTTTACAATCTCAGATCATCAAAAGACAGATTTTCCGCTAGAGGGCGCGCATATTGCCACTCCGTGTTTTGCCTGTCATGTGGATGAAGCTTCGGAAAGATGGACATTCGCAGATCTTGGGAGCAAGTGCGTGGATTGTCATGTTGATATCCATTCAGATTTTATTCCGAAGGAATATTATCCGGAAAATGACTGCGCGTCCTGTCATGGAAGCGAGTCCTGGGATATGATTAGCTTTGATCATTCTTCAACCAATTGGCCACTTACCGGGAGACACAATGAAATATCTTGTAAAGATTGTCATTTCGAAATTTCCAGTACAAATGAAGTTATCTCACAGAATTTTAGTAATTTAACTACAGATTGCAATTCGTGTCATGAGAATATACACGACGACAGTTTTGCAATAAACGGAGTTACTGATTGTGCTCGATGCCATGTTACAAACAGTTGGTTTCCTGAAAAATTCGATCACAACAGCACACGCTTTCCTTTAACGGGAAAACATGAAGAAGTAGATTGTAAGGTTTGTCATGAGACCGGCAATGATAAGGGAGAACCTGTCGTTATATATAAAATAAACAAGCTCAATTGTATAGACTGCCATTCATAGCGTTGTTTCTATTGTCCTTTACTCTTTTAGGCCAATCTCCACATGGCACAGATTTAAAGTTAGACTGTGCTCAATGCCACAATCCTGAAGGCTGGAGTATTGATTATGAAACTTTTAAATTCGACCATAGCTCGACCAATTTTGAACTGGAAGGCACACATGCTGTAACCGATTGTAAGGCTTGCCATACTTCTCTTGTTTTTAATGAAGCTCCGAATGATTGTATTTCCTGTCATACAGATATACACAGTCAATCGGTTGGAAACGACTGTGTTAGATGCCATACTTCCGATAATTGGTTAGTCTTTAATATTCCCGAAATACATGAAGAGAATGGCTTTCCCTTAATTGGATCTCACACTAATTTAAGTTGCGTAGAATGTCACAGCAATGAAAGCAGCCTTATTTTCAATCCGCTAGGCAACGAATGTATTGAGTGCCATAGAGACGATTACCTCGCAACTCAAAATCCTAATCATATTTCTGCGGGCTTCTCCCCTGATTGTGTTGAATGTCATAATCCAATGGGTTTTGGCTGGGATGCGGGGGGCATAATCCACGACTTTTTTCCCCTAACACAAGGTCATGATATACAAGATTGTAGTCAATGCCATGATATAACCAATTTTTCGAATATCTCTTCGGAATGTATTGCTTGTCATGATGACGATTTTACTCAAACATCGAATCCCAGTCATATAAATGCAGGTTTTTCAACCGACTGTCTTGAGTGCCATACCACGGCCCCCGGGTGGATGCCAGCAACATTAAATCACGATTTCTTTCCGCTCACCATGGGGCACGATATTCAGGATTGTAACCAATGCCATATTAATGGTAATTTTAATAATACACCTACCGATTGTTTTGCCTGTCACGACGACGATTATGCGCAAACAACTAATCCGAATCACCAAACATCAAACTTTCCGACAGATTGTGCGACCTGTCATAGCACCAACCCGGGTTGGATGCCGGCCGTTGTGAACCATGATTTCTTCCCGCTAACTCTGGGTCACGATATTCAGGATTGTAATCAATGTCATATAAACGGGAATTTTAATAATACGCCTACCGATTGCTTTGCTTGTCATGACGATGATTATGCGCAAACAAGCGATCCTAATCATCAAGCAGCCAACTTCCCGACAGATTGTGCCTCTTGCCATACAACTAACCCCGGTTGGATGCCCGCAACTTTTGATCATGACGGTGAATGGTTCCCTATTTATAGTGGTAGACATGAAGGTGAATGGTCTAGTTGTACCGATTGCCATACAGATCCTAACAACTTTAGTGTATTTAGCTGTTTTATGTGTCATCTCGAAGGTGAAACAGCAGATGAACATGAAGGTGTAAGTGGCTATATTTACCAAAGCAACGCTTGTTTACAATGCCATCCCGATGGTGAAGGTTAACAGTTAATGAAAATAAAACTTATAATCATATTGATTGTTTTCTCATCCTGGGGTCTTACCGCACAAGATGCGACCACTACCTTGGAAGGAAAAGTTACTTTCGTGACCTCGAACAATGTTTATGTCCGTTTTGACTCGACTGATGCAATTCCAATAGGTGCGAAATTATTGTTTGATGGAAGTGAATGTCTCGAAGTCACCGAAAAATCTTCTACATCTGTAGTTTGTATTGTGATTAACGATTGTATCATTACAAATGGAGCTTCCATTACTCATAAAACCACGATTAGCGAAGAGCCCACTTCCGAAAAAATTGAAGATAATGTAGATGAGACGATTCCGGCAGAAGTTGTTATTCCGAAGGAAATTGACATAAAAAAAGAAAGCCAGTACAAAGAGAATATTCGCGGACGGGTTGCTGCTGCCAGTTATAATACCTTTTCTAAACTACGGGATGACAGGCACCGTTTACAATTTAGATTTTCTCTGAATGCTAATCATATAAATGATGGAAAATTTTCAGTTGAAAGTTACATTACTTATAGGAGTATTTTATCAGCACCCGAAGATTATAGTGGTAGAACGAGTATCTTTAATATTTATAATTTAAATTCAACTTATGACGCAACGCCAACTTTATCCATTAATGTTGGACGTAGGATAAACCCTAAAGCTTCTACTTTTGGTGCGAATGACGGACTGCAGATCGAAAAATATTTTGGTAGTTTTTATGTTGGAGGTGTTGTTGGCTTTAGACCCGATTTTTACGATTATGGCTTTAACTCAGACTTGCTTCAGTACGGCGGATATGCCGGATTTGAAACAACCGCAAGTGACTTTTATAGCACTACCACACTAGGTGCCATGGAACAGACTAATAATGGCGCAACCGATAGAAGATATTTGTTCTTTCAACATTCAAGTACTATAGCGAGGAATTTTAATTTATTCGGGTCGATGGAGATGGATATCTTTGGGGGAGATACCGGCGGTTCACGGCTAACAAATCTGTACCTCTCTGCTAGATACCGTATTTCGAAGGCAGCCAATGTAATGGTTTCATACGATTCCAGAAAACAAATAGTGTATTACGAAACATTCCAGTCGAATATAGATATGATATTAGATGATGATCTGGCAAGGCAGGGAATTAGAGCAAGAGTTAATGTTCGTCCCGCTAAAATTTTATGGGCAGGCATTAGTTATAGCAGCAGATTTCGAAGTGATAATCAAAATAAGTCGGATAACGTCTATGGATATGCAACCTTGACTAAAATACCGGGTATTGGTGGACGATTAAATGTTTCATACAATGTGAATAGTTCTAATTATTTAACCAGCAATATAGTTTCAGTTCGGCATTCACGAGAACTTTTCAAGAACAAATTGACAGGAGAGATTTATTTCAGAAGCGCTGCGTACGATTATAAAAATCAGGAAACAAAATACGATCAGAACTATTACGGACTTGTGTTAGGGTATCGAATTACGAGAACATGGCAACTTAGCTTTTCGGGCGAATTATCGCTATATGATGATAATACACTTCGTTTTTACACCATATTGACAAAGAGGTTTTAAATAAAATACTATGAGGATTATAAAATATTTCGGAGGTTTATTATTTACATTAGCTTGTATAACGGGCTGTAATAATGGACCGAAGGTTATTTCGGCAGAAAGCAACAAAACAGGTGTAGTAACACCAAGTGGAATTTTTTCTGAAGAAAACAATTCAATTTTGGATGAAACTATCAACAACAGAACTTCTTTTACGGAAGACCTGCATACCGTCATTATTAAGGAAGTGCTTCCTGCCTCACGCTATGTTTATCTCAATGTAGCTGAAAGTGGAAAGAATTTTTGGATTGCCACTCGCAAAGATGATATTAAGGTGGGTGCAACTTATTTTTATAAAGGAGGTCTATTGAAGACAAATTTTGAAAGCAAAGAGTTCAACAAGGTATTCGATACTATTTATCTTGTGGCAAATTTGGTAGCTCAGAATCATGGCAACAATAGCGGAAGTTTAACTGCAGATTTTACTGAAAAAAGCAACTCAACCGCAAGCACTTCAGAGAAAAAAAACATACCAACGCACACCGAAGAATTAGTTCCACACAAAGGTTCTATTAAAATAGCAGACTTGGTGGCTAACCCTTCGGCTTACAATGGAAAAACGGTTCAAATAACAGGTAAATGTGTAAAAGTGAATCCGAATATCATGAATCGCAATTGGATTCATTTGCAAGATGGAAGTAAAAATGATTACGATCTTGTGGTGACGTCGTCGACATTTGTTCCCGAGGGTAAAACTGTCACTATGAAAGCTGAAGTTAGTTTAGATCGTGACTTTGGTGCCGGATACAGATATGATCTGATTTTAGAAAACGGAATTATAATTGAGTAACATCTCTACGAAATTATTTCAAATTTTCGCTTCCGTATATAGGCCAATACACTAATTGCAATTATACATAGTACGGCAATATACACCCAATTCGGTATTGGCACAGGATCACCGGTAGCATAAGAATGCAGGCCAGACAAATAGTAGTTAACTCCATAATATGTCATAATTACAGATGCCAAGCCAAATATGGTCGCTAAATTATATGCGAATAGCCCTCTCAATTTCGGAATCAGTCGCATGTGTAAAATGAAAGCATATACTAATATAGTCACCAGTGCCCATGTTTCTTTAGCGTCCCAACCCCAGTAACGACCCCAGGATTCGTTAGCCCAAACACCACCTAAATAGGTTCCGACACTTACCATAAAAAGTCCGCCAATTAAGGTGAGTTCACTTATGTAGCTCATTTCTTGAATAATTCGTTTCAAACGAACTTTATTACTTTCAGAAATAAAGATCATCAAAATCAAATTGATAAGTCCAATTATAGCACCTAACATAAGAAAACCATAACTACCTGCCTCTAACGAGACGTGAATTGTAAGCCAATACGATTTAAGCACAGGAACTAAGGGAGTAATTTCAGGATCGAGAAAACTTAATGTCGATACAAATAGTATTGTTCCCGCCAAGACCATAGTTGCTGCTAAACCTCCAAAAGACTTTCTGGTAAAAAGTACACCAGCGAGAGTGGAAGTCCACGCAATATATATCATCGATTCGTATCCGTTACTCCAGGGTGCTCGACCTGAAATATACCAACGCATTCCCAGCCCGATAGTATGTAATATAAAACCAATTACAATTATAGAAAACAGCACATAATACACTTTACGTAAATTCCATTGCGGCTTAAATACCGAAACGAATAGGAAAAATAATAATACGACTCCCAATAGCATATAAAGGCCGGCTAGTCTAGTAAATACGTTCATTTTATTCAGTGCAATTTCTGTATTTATTTTTCCTTCGGAAGGCATTACCGCGCCACCTTTTTGTTTTTGGTATGTTTTTAGTTCATCCAAAAGATGGGTAACATGGGTATAATCCTTTGTTCTGGTTGCCTCTTTTAAAGCACTGCCATAAGAATTGAAGAAATTGTTTGCAACTGCATTATGATTGTGACCATCGTCATGATCATGGCTGCTGTAAGCATCCCATGTGTTATTGGGATCATTTTGACGAGGAATAATTTTTAGTAGACTTCCTGAGAATACCATACTCAAGATATTAAGTCTCTCATCGATCTTTAACAGTTCTTTCGCATAAACCCCGCGATCTATAGGCTCTAAACTGTACACACGTCGTACTTCATCCCTGAGTTTATATTCACCTGTTTCCAAAAAGAAATCTTTATAGGAAGCATGATCTCCGGATACATTTAAAACTTTCTGTATATCCTGATGTTTACCAAGTTTTACCAACGGCACGTCATACCAATCGGCTTTATTTACGAACATACTGAGTATAACCTGATCTGCATTTAGATTATCCCAACTCTCTTTTCTTGCAATTTTCCGCATTATCTCTCTGGACAGAGTATGCATAGGTTTCATCCTACCTTTGAAATCCTGAACCACAACTGTGCTAAAGGCAGCGGCATGTTCTTCCGAAACCGCATTGTTAATATGCTTATTATTTTGAGCAATTAACATTTGGGAGACAAATAAGATAGATAGAAATACAAAGGTTCCGCTTTTAGCTCTTAATTTTTTTATCTTCTGAATCACACTGTAAAAGCGCGTATTCTTGCTGAAAAGTGTTAAAATCATTCCTAGTGTTAGAAGGGCGTAACCCAAATATGAAATTATCGTTCCCCACCAGTCACTATTAACACTTAAATACGTTCCTTTCTCATCTCTATCAAAGGAAGATTGAAAGAAACGGTAACCGTCATAGTCCAAAATATTATTCATAAATACTCTGTAATCCATTCTTACATTTTTGGAAGGATCTATAACTGTCACCTCACTTGCATAAGAGGACGCACTATTTGTACCGGGATATTTATCGAGAATAAATTCATTAAGCTTAATAGAAAATGGTACTGTAATTTCTTTGGCGCCATAGGAAATTTTAATTTGTAATGCTTCAAAATTAAGATTCGCAGGATTTCCGGGCAGGCCTTTGTTACCAAACACATAGGCTTCTTTAGTAACTCCATCTACTGTAACATCCATGACCAGTGCGGTAATACTTTCATTTTTAACCTTGACGTCGTTAGATTCTATAACAGTCTTTCCCGTAGGTTGAAATTCAGAAAAAACAAAATTATTGAGGCCATCAGAATAGAGTGAACGTAGTCGCAGGGGATGATAATTGCCGGTCGATTCTATTGTGTCAACTTTTTGGGTCGCCATAACGCGTTGAGTTAGCGTTCTGTTGGTTTGAAAAGTGAGCACTTCGTTCTCATATTTCAGGTTTACGGCATCCGGAATACTAGATTCTTTGAAGTTATAAATTAGATTGCCGATTCGTCTGGTCTGACCTTTTTCAATATAATATTCTTCTCTCCCGTTAGCACCCGCTACTACCAATTTAAGTGTAGGTTTTCCATCCAAACTGGAAGAAGTTACTTTTTCAACCGGATTGGGAATAAAGTCTTTTAATTCTACTTCAATGAGTGTATTTTCAATTAAATATGATTCCTTAAATCGATTCTTCCCAAGTGAAGCGAATAGCACGTGTTCATCGAATGAATAGGTATTATTGTCCTTTTGTACTTCAAATTTCAAATAGGTTTCTGCAGATAGAAAGCTGTTAGCCTGGTCGTTCTCCCGAATATGCATGACACCCTCAAAACCAAAATACCTCGTCACTCCGGCCCCAATGAGGATAATTATAATGGATAAGTGAAACATTAACACTGCCCATTTTCGCTGTTGAATCATTCTGAATTTGACAATATTCACCAAAATAGTAATCCCAAAAAGAATAAGTAACAGTTCGAACCACCAAGACTTAAAGATTACTTTTTGAGCAGCACTGGTTCCAAAATCATTTTCAATAAAAGTGGCTATCCCAATTGCAGCGGCAAAGAGAATAAAATATATTCCGGCGGCACGGGTAGTAAAAAGGGAAGCAATAATTTTTTTCATTCCTGCAATTATAGTTTTATAACGCGGAATTCAAATTACTATTTTTTTTGTCGTGGAAAAACTTTTTGTGATGAAATTTCCTGCCTTAAATATTTTTGCTAAAGCTAGAACGGTACTTCGTTATCATCGTCTGGTGATAGATCATCATTCATCGAACTTCCGAAGGCTTCACCCGGTGAAGGTAGATTTTCAGTTTTAAAAGTATCGTCGTTTGCTGCTGCATTCATACGTGAATGAAATTCGGCAGGATAATCGAATGTTTCGAGATTTTCGAATTTACCTAAATGTCCTACAAACTTCAATCGAATTTCATCTAACCCACCGTTACGGTGTTTTGCGACAATAAATTCTGCCTGACCTGCGGTAGGCGTACGCTCTTCATCATCCCATTCATCAATTTTATAATACTCGGGACGATAAATAAATGAAACAATATCGGCATCCTGTTCTATGGCACCAGATTCCCTAAGATCGGAAAGCAAGGGACGCTTGCTGCCTCCACGTGTTTCTACAGCTCTGGAGAGCTGTGAAAGCGCAATCACAGGAATATTCAATTCTTTGGCAAGTGCTTTAAGGTTTCTGGATATTGTTGAAATTTCCTGTTCACGATTTCCGCCTTTCTGACTTCCACCGGCGGTCATCAACTGGAGGTAATCGATCATGATCAATTTAATCCCGTGTTGTGAAGCTAAACGGCGAGCCTTCGCACGAAGGTCGAAAATGGAAAGAGACGGAGTGTCATCAATAAATAGAGGTGCTTTTTCGAGGCCTTTCACTTTTACATTTAGCTGTTCCCATTCATGTTTTTCAAGATTTCCGGTACGTAGTTTTTCTGAACTCAGACCGGTTTCCGAAGAAATTAGTCGGGTAATTAACTGTACCGAAGCCATTTCTAAAGAAAAGAAGGCAACCGGCATATCGTGTTCTACGGCAATATTTCTAGCCATCGAGAGTGTGAGTGCAGTTTTCCCCATACCCGGTCTGGCGGCGATTATAATAAGGTCACTAGGTTGCCAGCCGGAAGTGAGTTTGTCTAATTTTGTAAATCCTGAAGGAATTCCTGAGAGCCCTTCTTTGTTTGCGATCTCTTCAATTCTTTTTTTCGCTTGAATAACAAGATGCTGAGCAGTTTCTGAAGAGCGCTTAATATTGCCCTGCGTAATGTCATACAGTTTCGATTCTGCGTTGTCGAGCAAGTCGAATACATCAGTAGTCTCATCGTATGAATCTTCAATTATTTCATTCGATATCTTTATTAAGCTACGCTGAATATATTTTTGAAGAATGATTCGTGCATGGAATTCAATATGCGCCGATGAAGAGACCTTTTGAGTAAGCTGAATCAAATAAAATTCGCCTCCCACCTGATCTAACTTCTGGCTCTTCTTTAATTGGGCCGAAACGGTTAATAAGTCGACAGGTTCACTATTTTCGAAGAGAACATGAATAGCTTCAAAGATGTGCTGATGTGATTCTTTATAGAATACTTCGGCATTTAGTATGTCGATCACCTCATCAACTCCTTTTTTATCGATCATCATAGCCCCAAGTACAACCTCTTCTAAATCAGTTGCTTGTGGTGGTAATTTTCCTTTTTCTAACGAGATTACCTGAGAGGAACGAGTTGAATATGAGGTTTGAGGTTTCAATTTTTCCATTAAGCGAATGTAAAGAAAATGTTATGAGCGGATAAGAAAAATTGTATTTCGATGTTCACCGTTCATTAACATTTTAACTGTTGAAAACTTTAATATATTGTTAATAAGGTACAAAAAAATCTGAAGACAATGCTTCAGATTTTTTAAAGTGTTGGTATGACTGAACCTATGCTTTGAAGACTCCCATTTCGGAATACTTATCCATACGTTTTTCGACCAATTCTTTTGGTGATAAGTCTTTTAATGCGATATATTCTTTTGTAATTGCATTGGCGACTGTGACAAAGGTTTTTGCTTTATCACTATGGGCACCTCCCAATGGTTCTTTTACGATCACATCGATAAGTTTTTGTTTTTTCATATCTGTTGCCGTAAGTTTCAATGCTTCGGCAGCTTGTTCCTTAAATTCCCAGCTTCTCCACAGAATGGAAGAACAGCTTTCGGGAGAAATAACAGAGTACCAGGTATTTTCGAGCATTAATACTCTATCTCCAACACCTATTCCCAATGCACCTCCACTGGCACCTTCCCCAATAATCACAACTATGATGGGTACTTTGAGACGGGTCATTTCCAGGATATTCCGTGCTATCGCTTCACCTTGTCCGCGTTCTTCGGCCTCTAATCCGGGATATGCTCCCGGTGTATCGATAAATGTAACTACCGGTACACCAAATTTTTCAGCAGATTTCATTAATCGCAGTGCCTTTCGGTAACCTTCGGGATTTGCCATTCCAAAATTCCTATACTGACGTGTTTTGGTATTATAACCTTTCTGTTGACCGACGAACATAAAGCTTTGGTCACCAATTTTCCCAAGACCACCTACCATCGCTTTATCATCTTTAAAATTACGATCTCCGTGTAGTTCTAAAAATGAGTCCCCACAGATGGCGTTGATATAATCCATTGTATAGGGTCTATTGGGATGACGAGACAACTGAACGCGTTGCCAGGGAGTCAGGTTTTTATAGATGTCTTTTTTGGTTTCAGTGAGTTTTTTTTCGATCTGCTTGCAGGTATTGGACACATCAACATCGCTCTCCTCGCCTATCTGGCAGGCTTTTTCGAACTGTTCTTGTAGTTCTTTGATTGGTAATTCAAAATCAAGATATTCCATAATAACTTCTAGAAGTTTGTTTTTGGCTCAGTTTACAAATATAAAATATTGTTTTCAGGTATTGGGTAATCGTCTTTTTTTTCTTTCACGAGATGTTTTAATAATTCCGTTGATTATTACTGTGACCAGGATTATAGCGGCTCCGTAATAAAACTGCGGACTCATATTTTCTGAATCCCCTAAAATAAGTAGAGCTAGAATTATTCCATATACCGGCTCCATATTTATGGTAAGCATCACTGTATAAGGGCTTATCCATTTCATAACATGAATGGAAGCGATAAAAGCATATGCCGTGCAAACTGATGCGAGGATCAGAAGAAAGATCCAATCGTTGGTCGAAAGCTGAAAGAACTCAGTACTAAAGCTTCCGCTAACTCCTAAATAAACCGAAATACAGAGCATTCCGAAGAAAATCTCATAAAAAGAAATGACAGAAGCTTTATATTTTATGGCCAGCTTTCCGTTAAGAACCGAAAATAATGCTCCTAAAAAAGCGGAACACAATGCTAAGACTATACCCAAGGCGTATTGAGATTCTACATCGAATATGATATAAAGCCCTACAACCGCAATTAAACCAAAAATTACTTCGTACCAAATGATTCTTCGTTTGTAAATAAGTGGTTCCAGTAGCGATGCAAAGAAAGCTCCGGTGGACATTATAGCTAAAGTAACTGATACATTAGAAACTTTTATAGCGCCAAAGAAGGCTAACCAGTGTAGCGCGATAATAAGTCCCGACAGGCAAAAGGCTGCAATTGCCTTAGTGGGATAATTGAGTCTTTCTTTCCGAAAAGTGATCCATAGAAAAATAAATCCTGAAGCGAGTAACATCCTAAACCACACCAAAGGTATTGCTTCAATCGAGATCAAAGCCCCTAAAACAGCCGTGAATCCCCAAATGAAGACTATAAAATGTAAATGGAGATAATTTAAAAGCTTAGCGTTTGGCATTTCGTAAAAGATAAACCGCTAGTATAGCGAAGATGATATTAGGAAACCAGGTTGCTATAAAAGGTGAAAAATCGCTTTGCTCTGCCATGGTACCGAAAATCTTATCGAAGAAAATAAATACCATTCCAATGGCTATTCCTATAGCTAGATTTACACCCATCCCTCCACGTCGTTTTACGGAAGAGACCGCAACCGCAATAACTGTTAGAATATAAGCCGAAACCGGGAGACTCCAGCGCCTGTACTTTACAACCTCATATCTATTGATATATGATGAACCCCGCTCCTTTTCTCTTTTGATAAAACTATTAAGCTCCCTTAAATTCAAGGTTTCGGCAATGTATGATACCGGTGTAAGATCTTCTAATTCGAATGAAAAAACAGTATCCAGCTTAGATGCAGATTTGAGAATATCTTCATTTTCACCAATAATCCGTTTGGTGTAATTATACAGGGTGTATGTTGTATCTTCTTCGTTGAATTTAATGCGGTTAGCTTCTATTTTATAGGCCATTCTATTGTCTTCAAAATGCTCTAAGGTAAAGTTACTTCCCGATTTTTCGGCTACATTAAAGTAGCTTACATAAATATAATCATTGTCGTTAATCTGTCTGTAAACATTCGATTGTGCCCTATCTTTCTTCCCTTTTTTGAGATATAGATATGAAAACTCATTAAAACCCTTACTTGCCTTTGGTGCTAAGTACATTCCTAATACAAAGGCACCGATACATACTATTGTTGCACCAATCATATAAGGTCGAAGAAAGCGATAGTAGGAAACTCCACTACTTAAAAAAGCAATTACTTCTGTATTATTAGCGAGTTTTGAAGTGAACCAGATCACCGATAAAAACAAAAATAATGGAAACAAGAGATTAGCAAAATAGATCGTAAAATCGAGAAAATACTTCGCCACTTCAATAAATGGAACTTCATTCTCAAGAATTTTGTCAATCTTTTCAGCAAGATGAACTGTAATACCGATAGGTATAAAAAGCAATAACAAAAGAGCGAATGTCCCAATGTAATTTTTTAGTATATATCTATCGAGAATGCTTAGCATAGATTACAAGCGTTTATCCATTTGTTTTACCATTGTATTCTTCCAAGTAGTAAAGTCACCGGCTAAGATATGTTTTCTGGCTTCACGAACCAACCACAAATAAAAGCCGAGGTTATGAATCGTAGCAATTTGGCGACCCAGCATCTCATTTACAGTGAATAAATGTCTTAAGTAAGCTTTACTGTATTCAGTATCTACCCAGGTAATATTCATCTCATCTATAGGAGAAAAGTCGGCTTCCCATTTTTTATTTTTAATATTTATGGTACCGTGAGCGGTAAACAACATCCCGTTTCGCCCGTTACGGGTAGGCATCACACAATCGAACATATCTATTCCCAATGCGATATTTTCGAGAATATTAATAGGGGTTCCAACACCCATTAAATAGCGAGGTTTGTCTTCTGGCAGAATTGCCGTAACCACTTCAGTCATCGCATACATTTCCTCGGCAGGTTCACCTACTGAAAGTCCGCCAATTGCATTTCCGGCAGCACCTACCGAAGCAATATATTCGGCTGATTGTTTACGAAGATCCTTATATGTACTTCCCTGAACGATTGGAAAAAAGGTCTGATTGTAATCGTATTTCAATGGTGTTTTATCCAGGTGTGTAATACATCTATCGAGCCAGCGATGCGTCATGTGCATAGAGCGTTTCGCATAATTATAATCGCAGGGATACGGAGTACACTCATCGAATGCCATAATAATATCGGCACCAATCGATCTCTGAATTTCCATCACTCTTTCGGGGGTGAAAAAATGAAAGCTCCCATCGATGTGCGACTTAAATTTCACTCCTTCCTCTTTTATTTTTCTATTTGCGGAAAGGGAATAAACCTGATATCCCCCACTATCAGTGAGAATATTTCTATCCCAGTTCATGAATTTATGAATCCCACCGGCCTGCTCAAGAATTGGTGTTTGTGGCCGCAAATAGAGATGATAGGTGTTTCCAAGAATAATGTCTGGATTTATTTCTTCTTTTAATTCCCGCTGATGTACACCTTT
>CBDUGY010000042.1:0-22513 GCA_965367015.1 uncultured Ulvibacter sp. | reverse complement strand
AAACTTAATTCTGATATCCCTTCTTTACCAACGTCGGAAGAAGCTAGTAAGGTTTCCAAAAGTTTTAATTGCGCATCAACCGTTTTGCCAACGGTAAACAACGGTTTTATTTTGTTTATTGCTTCTTGTGATATTCCTTTTAACAACATTTCTTTTGTAACTCCCTCCTCGCCTATTTTGTCAAGTTTGTCGAGCGCCACGGTAAAATCGATGAGTTTATCTTCTTCTCCTATTACCTGGGCGATACCGCTAAGTATCTTCCGGTTATTCATTTTAATGGTCACACCCTTGAGCCGAAGCTTAGTGAAAACCGTATCATAAAGCTGAATAAGTTCCACTTCCTGCCACAAGGATTTCGATCCTACCACATCGGCATCGCACTGAAAGAATTCTCTGAACCGCCCTTTTTGGGGTCGGTCTGCGCGCCATACCGGCTGAATTTGATAGCGTTTAAACGGAAAAGTGATATCGTTTTGGTGTTGTACCACGTAACGTGCGAAGGGCACGGTTAGGTCATAACGCAAGGCTTTTTCTGAGATACTTGACGTTAGTTTGCCACTGTCTTTAGAGGCGTAAAGCTTCTCATCAACCTTTTTTAAGTAATCACCACTATTTAAAATCTTAAAAATAAGTCGGTCGCCTTCTTCCCCGTACTTTCCCATAAGCGTATCGCTATTCTCGAAAGACGGAGTTTCTATGGGTTGAAAACCGAAAGTTGCAAAACAATCTCTAATGGTATCCATTATATAATTGCGTTTCACTACTTCATTTGGTGAAAAATCGCGGGTGCCTTTAGGAATAGAAGGTTTTTGTGCCACAGCTTATGTATTGTATTAATTAGATTCAGATTGGTCTTCTTTCTACTTCCGACCCTTCGATTGCAAATATCTTAATTTCTAAAAGATTTTAGATTGTAATTATAAGTAAGTTTTGCTACCGTGTATGCGTTAGGGATTGAACGTAGTACCGTGTACTAGTGAAAGCCCGACCGAGACTGAGTGAAACGATGGTCTGGGGAACGACCAAAAAAACAATAAAATAATGGTAACTTTAGTTCGACTTAGTAGTCTAACGATAAATACTACAACCAGAACTATGTTTTCACTATTTCGCGAAAATGTGCGTATTGCACTCGATTCCATTAGAACCCAACTGCTTAGAACGATACTTACTATTATTATAATTGGTATCGGAATTTGGGCGCTTGTAGGTATTCTAAGTGCTGTTAAAGCGATTGAGAACACGATTTCCAGCGATTTTGCCTCCATGGGGTCCAATACCTTCAATATTCAGCGTTATGAATTTACGGTACAGCGACGTGGTGGAGAACGCGAAAAAATCAATCCGATAATCTCTTACAACGATATACGGGAGTTTAACGATAATTACGACTATCCTTTTACGAAGACTTCAGTGTCATTTCGAGGTACGAGCAGAGCTGAAGTTAGATATGAGAGTGAAAAGACCGATCCCGAAGTACAAGTGTACGGCATCAACGAACATTATCTAGAAAATACAGGAACAGACATAGCGAGTGGTAGAAATTTGAATGTTTTCGATATAGAAAATAATAATCATGTATGTGTGATTGGTTCCGATTTTTTAAAATCTTTATTTGAGAATGAAGATCCACTTAACAAAACGATCAGTATTCGGGGTGTTAAATTTAAGATTGTCGGGGTTTTGGAATCTAAAGGTGCTACTTTCGGAAATAACCAGGATTTAAAAGTGTTGATACCGATTCAGGTAGCACGAGGAATTTTTACTGAGCCCAATATAAATTATAACATTAGTATAAAAGTTGACGACAAGGAGATGTTGGAAGGGGCTCAGGATGCGGCCATTGTAACTTTTAGAAATGTTCGCGGTTTGAGTCCGGTAGAAGAAAACAACTTCGGAATAGAGCGCAGTGATGACTTAATTAACCGAATTGGTGCAATTACTGGATATTTGGAAGCTGCAGCCTGGATTATTAGTATAATAACCATTTTAGGGTCATCTATTGCTCTAATGAATATCATGTTAGTATCAGTAACTGAACGAACCCGGGAAATTGGCGTTAGAAAGGCATTAGGCGCAAAGCGTTCTACGATCTCAACTCAGTTTTTTATTGAAACTATTGTTATAGGTCAGTTTGGAAGTATTTTAGGGATTATTCTAGGGGTACTCACAGGACTGGGATTTGCCTTAGGTTTCGATTTCGAATTTACACTACCGTGGTCTGCGATGATCTGGGCGACTATTATCACGTTTATTGTAGGCGTTATCGCGGGTTCTTACCCGGCGTCGAAAGCTGCGAGATTAGATCCTATTGAGAGCTTGAGATACGAATAAGGATAAATTATTGGGTTTGGAATTTAAAATTTTTTGTGGGAGGCTAGCACAAATTTACACTACACGTTTATTATTTTACTGAAAAATTCGTAAAGTTCCCCTTTGGTAATTACAGAGCCTTGTTCAATGAGGGCGAAAATTTCGGTATTTCTCTCGGTCGAATATTCTTTTGAAGAGGTAAAGAACTCCACATCATCAGAGGCATAGTTCTGTTGTAACCAGGTATATCCTTCTCTGGTTGTAATATCGATAGTTTCGTTCGTAATTTTTAGTCCGATAAGTTTCATTACATCCTTTTCCAGTTTAAACAAAAACAATTGTCGGGCAGAAATATTTTCAACGTATTCGGCTTTGGAGAGAGCTCCTTCCCAAACAAGGTCGCTAAAGACATCAAGTTCTTCTTCTGCGACTTCGGGTTGCATTTCTTTAATATTCTTCCATTCTTCAGCTGTAATAGATTGTGTTGCCAGAAAATTGATGAATTCCTGGTGTAGGGATTCGAATTGTTCCTTTGTGAGTCGGGAGTATTTCAATGTTAAATTATTTAAATGTTTTAATTCTAAGATTTTTCGGCATTGGTTTAAAAGATAAAACCTCTCTCCATAGGAGAAAGGTTTTACATTTTATTTCTGAAAGAAATATTATTTCGCTTCTGCAACCACGTCGAAAGTGAAGGTTTCGATCACATCTCTGTGGAAACGAATCGTAGCTTCATATTGACCGGTACGTTTGATGGCACCACCTGCAACAGAAATATATTTTTTCTCTACAGCAACCCCTTCTTTCTCGAGGGCAGCGGCAAGATCAGCGTTAGAAACAGATCCAAATAATTTGTCTCCTTCACCGGTTTTTGCAGAAATCTTAATTTCTAAACCGTTAAGCTTAGCAGCTTCTTCTTGAGCCGCTTCAATTACTTTTTTCTCTTTATAAGCGCGTTGCTTTAAAGTTTCCGCTAGTACTTTTTTAGCCGAAGGAGTTGCTAATACTGCATGTCCTTGTGGAATTAAAAAGTTTCTACCGTATCCATTCTTTACAGTAACTAAGTCATCTGTAAAACCAAGATTTTCTACGTCTTTCTTTAATATAAGTTCCATAATCTATCTGGTTTTTATTTTAATAAATCGGCTACATAAGGCATTAAAGCAAGGTGACGCGCTCTTTTAACCGCTACGGCAACCTTTCTTTGATACTTTAGTGAAGTTCCTGTTAGACGTCTTGGTAAGATTTTACCTTGTTCGTTAATAAACCTCATTAAGAAATCGGGATCTTTATAATCAACATACTTGATTCCGGACTTTTTAAACATGCAATATTTCTTTGCCTTGTTTGTCTCTATATTAAGCGGAGTAAGATATCTGATCTCTCCGTCTTTTTTTCCTTTTGCTTGTTCTTGAATAGTTGCCATAGCTTATGCAGTTGCTTTTTTGTTATCTCTTGCTCTTCTTCTTTCAGCCCATGCGATAGCATGTTTGTCAAGTGCTACCGTAAGATAACGCATAATGCGTTCGTCTCTTCTGAACTCAACTTCTAGATCGTTGATCGCATCCCCCGGAGAGGTGTATTCGAATAAGTGATAAAAACCACTTTTTTTGTGTTGGATTGCGTAAGCTAATTTTTTTAGCCCCCAATCTTCTTTGGATATCATCTTAGCACCTTTAGAAACAAGAATATCTTCGTATTTCTTAACTGTTTCCTTTATCTGTTCTTCAGATAAAACGGGATTTAAGATGAAAACAGTTTCGTAATGATTCATAAAAAATCTATTAAAATTAATTTTATAACCTCGGCACTTTGCCAAGAGCGTGCAAAAGTACTATATATTTTAGATATTTCAAACCCTATTTGCGAGAATATTCAACTAAAAGAAAAGCGCATCATTTCCTACAAGAAAAGATGAAACGTATAATTTTTACGTTAAATGTTAACAAAACTTGCATTTCATCGAATTTATTGTTATAATTGCAGTAAGAAAATCAGATAATTGTGGATAAACCATTACTTAAATGTGCAATTGTAGACGATTCTACGCTACAACGACTCTCAATTGTTAAACTAATTGATAATCACCCATCTCTGGACTTAGTTGCAGAATACAATAATGCAATAGAAGCCAAAATGGGACTGGCTACGACCGAAATTGATCTTATATTCTTAGATATTGAAATGCCGATTCTATCGGGATTCGATCTTTTAGACGATCTAACCCACAAACCACAGATTATTTTTGTAACAGGTAAAACGAAATATGCGTTTAAGGCATTCGATTATGATGCTGTAGATTATTTACGAAAGCCTATCTCCAAAGAACGTTTTCTGAATGCGGTTCACAAAGCGATCACTAATTACAAACTTAAGAATGACGAAGGTTTTGACGATGAAGATTTTATTTTCGTAAAAAGTAATCTTAAAAAACGTAAAGTTTTTCTAAACGAACTCCGTTATATTGAAGCCCTTGGAGATTATGTGAAGCTTGTTACCGAGCACGATGCCCTTGTTGTTTTGTCTACAATGAAAGCATTCGAATCTCTCTTACCTTCTGAACGATTTTTGAGAATTCACAAATCGTATATTGTCAATCTGGATAAAGTTGAACGATATAACAGTAAAGTGATCGAGCTCGATAAAGAGCAATTACCTTTAAGCCGTAATCGTAAGGCGGATCTCGTGGAAGCCCTCGCTGCTACAATGCGCAATTAATAGTTATCGACATCTATTGTAATCTTTATGCTTGAAAAATCTTTGATAGCATTAAAACTTCTTTGCACTTTATTTATATAATCCTTTGTTTTTGAAAGGGATTGTTGTTTGGGAATTTTCACCAAAATATTTGTTATAAATAGATTGCGAATTCTTCCCACCGGCGGTTGCTCGGGCCCCAGCACATTTTCCTTAAGCTTTATTTCCAACGCCTGTCCGTACCAAACTGATGCCTTTTGCATTTTTTGAAAATTTCTGTCCTTTAATGTAATTTTTATAGTTCGGAAAAAAGGTGGATACTTATACTGATAGCGCTCCTCTAGTTGTTGTTTATACATGCCCAGATAGTCATTCACACTCACTTGTTGCAGAATCTGATGATTGGGATTGAAGGTTTGAATCAAAACCTTACCTCTTTTTTCAGTTCTACCTGCCCTCCCAGCTACTTGCAGCAACAATTGAAAACTTCGTTCATGTGCTCTAAAATCGGGGAAATTCAATAAATTATCTGCATTCATTACTCCTACCAAACCGATATTACGAAAATCCAGACCTTTAGCTAACATTTGTGTTCCCACCAGAATATCGATCTCCATGTTTTCTAGTTTTTCGATCAATTTACCATATGCATGTTTTCCTTTGGTGGTATCCTGATCCATACGTGCAATAGAATGCTCCGGAAACAAAGTCTTTAGTTCTGTCTCAATCTGTTCCGTTCCAAAACCTTTAGTATCTAAAGTTTCACTGCCGCAGGCTGCACAAGACTGCTGCATAGCCATATGATAACCACAATAATGACACCGCAACTGGTTCTTAAACTGATGGTAAGTTAAACTCACATCGCAATTAGGACATTGAGGAGAAATACCACAAGTGGTGCATTCCACCACCGGAGAATATCCTCTACGGTTTTGAAATAAAATCACCTGCTCTCCATTACTCAAAGTCTCCGTAATCTCTTCCAACAATCTATCACTGAAATGGCCGGTCATCTGTTTTTTTCGATGTTTTTCTTTGATATCAACCAATTCAATTTCCGGCATTAAAACGTTTCCAAAGCGCTTTTTTAACAAGGTTAGCCCGTATTTTCCGACTTCGGCATTATGATAACTTTCTAAAGATGGAGTTGCAGAACCCAACAACAACTTTGCGTTGTGCAACTTACCTAAAACAATTGCACTATCGCGAGCGTGGTATCGTGGGGACGGATTATACTGTTTAAACGAAGGTTCATGTTCTTCATCTACGATTATAAGTCCGAGTTCTTTAAACGGTAAAAACAGTGAAGAACGGGCGCCTATTATAATTTGTGCCTTTTCTTTTCCATCCATAACATTGTTCCACACCTCCACCCTTTCGTTCACTGAATACCTGGAATGATAGACAGATATCCTTTCACCAAAATATTGCTGCAGTCTGGTAATAAGTTGTGTGGTAAGTGCAATTTCAGGAAGCATATACAAAACTTGCCTTCCTTCGGAAATAATTTCTTCTATTAAGCGAACATAAATTTCCGTTTTTCCGCTGCTTGTCACTCCGTGTAGTAGTGAGACATCCTGTTTTTTAAAGATTTCTTTTATTTCTGAAAATGCTTGGTTTTGCGCCTCATTAAGTTTTTTAATTTCTGAATCGCTATCGCCACTAAACTCTATTCTGTCTTTCTGAATAAAATACTCCTCCAGTATCCCTTTATCTATAAGTGTTTTTAATACTGAAGCCGTCGTGTTACTCTTTTTCTGAAGGGCGACAGAATCTATCGGTTTCTTTTCCTGTGCATTCAACATAAAAAGGGTCATCAATACATCACGTTGTTTCGGAGCTCTGGATAAGGTATCGAGAAGTGCTGTTAAATTTTCTTCTGACGTATATGAAGACGCCAGTTTAATGTATCGTTTCAACTTGGGTGTATATTGCTCGTAGACTTCTTCCTGAACTGTAATTACTCCTTTATCCAGTAGCTGTTTCAGTATCCCCACTACATTTTTCCTATCAAGAATAGACCTTATATCATTAATATGCAAAGCCGATTGATGTTGAAGGGCTTCAAAAACTACAAACTCTTCGTCAGATAAGTTTGTTTGATCTTTGACGCTTTCGGAAGACAAAGTAATTATAGTTTCACTTTCTAATAAAAAAGCGCTGGGCAGCGCGGCGCGAATTACTTCTCCCAACGTACACATATAGTAGCTAGCCATCCATTGCCAATGTTTTAACTGTAACGATGTAATTACAGGAGCCTCATCTAAAATTTGATCTATAGATTTGGTTTCGTAGCCGGGAGGTTGGTCTTTGTAGACTGCATAGACTATACCCGTATAAATCTTTGACTTTCCGAAGGGAACTGCAACGCGCATTCCTTGTTTCAAAAACAGCGCTTCATCCTTATTCACGTTGTAAGTGAACGTTTGCCTTAGTGGAATAGGAAGAATGACATCGATGAAATACAATACTACTTAGGTTTTGAATGATTTTTTACGGCGGATCGTGGGAGACAGTAAAAGTAAAAAAGGCTACCCAATAATTGAATAGCCTTTCTTTGAACTTATAAACAAATATTAATCTGCCCGATACCAATATTGTGTTCTGCCTAGAAATGCAAAACCTATGTAGCCTCTAACTTTCAATTTATTAGCTTCTTCCAATTCAATATAGCATTTGTATTCTTTACCATTTTCGGGATCCAGAATTTTGCCGTCATTATATTCGTCTCCATCTTTTTCTAATCCGTTAAGGAATACGAGTCCGACGATTGGCTTATCCTTATTACTTCCTGTGCAGTTCTTACACGTTGGATTTTCAGGTGCCTTAGGGTCTAAGATCTCTATGATTTTTCCGTAGACCTTTCCATCTTCTTTATAGATAGATACGATCGATTTTGCTTCGCCACTAATATCATCTATGGTTTTCCATTTTCCGAAGACATCCTGGGCATGGGCAGCAGTTATTGAGAATAGTGCTGCACAAACAAGTTGAAAAATTCTTATCCTCATAGCGGATTATTTTCCTAACATCGCTTTTTTAAGTTTACTATCGGCAGGATCGTTTCCTAGCCAAATACCGAATAAAGCTTTCTTAAAGTTCATACCGCTAATGGTTCCTAATTCTTTACCATTCTTATATGCTACCACGCCTTTTCCTTTCTGGTATGTTATGTCGAAAATATCATCTTCAACGATCTCAGCACTAAAGAAAGTGATAAATTTATTGATTTCAGTTCGCAAAGGAGCCGTATTGCCATTAGTAGAAGCTTCAAAACCTTCCTCTACAGCTTCACTCATTGCTTCACTGGATACAAAACCGGAAGTAATAACTAATTTTATGGCCATAGTTTCGTCAGCACTAATAATGGCTTTCGCATCACTGGACTTCTGAGTTAGATACAGACCACCAGAATACAGTTTTAACACCATAGCTTTTTTACGAATTCCAGCCCCATTTAAGGTAAGAGATTCTCCACCGAAATTTACGGTATTTGGTAAAGTTACAGCTCCTACTTGGGTTTGTGCAACCGCCGTACTGAATGTTACCATTGCTAAAGCAAGTAATAATAAGTTTTTCATTTTTAGTTTAAATTAAATTAGTGTTTAGGTTTATCCTTCAATCGCTGTAGGGAAATGTTTAATTCAAATCCTAACAGTAATAAATTCGCATTGATCCAAATATATAACATCATAATTAAAAGCGCACCTATAGAACCGTATAACTCGTTATAACTTGAAAAATCGTTTATATAAATACCAAATAAATAGGTTGTCAATAAGAATAAAAAAGTTGTAACAACAGCACCAACCGAAAAGAAACGCGATTCCTTTCCTTCTTTAGTACCATAGTAATAGAGAGTTGCTATTATGATATAAATCATAAATACAAAGATCGTGATTTGTAAGAACGAGATCCAAAAAACATCGTTTGTTAGATAGTCATTTCCTTTTAGAGAGTTAATAATAAATTCTCCATAAAAGATGACTACCACGGTAACTAACAACAACAATGCCAAAATAATAGAAATAATCAATGCTATAAAATACTGCTTAAAAAAACCTCTATTAATAGTGACGTGATATGAATATTCGAAAGCACTAAATATGGCATTCACCCCGTTTGCCGCCAAAAATATAGATAGAAAGAAAACCAATGACAGCAAGCCACCTCGTGGATTTACCGCGATATCTGCAATTACCGGGTAGAAAAACTCGGTAGTCTGTGGTGGCAGTAAACTTTCGATAAAAATTAAAAAGCGAGTTTGAAAACCCTCTACCGGTACATACGGGATTAAATTCAGAATAAAAAGTAAGAATGGAAAAAGCGCAACGAAGAAACTATATGCAATAGAGCTTGCTCGGGAGCCAAAAGTTCCTTTTATAATGCCATTAATATAGATTTCCAAAAGGTCGTATAATGAGAGACCGTTAAAACCAGGAAGAATTATTCGTTTATGGAGTTTAACCAAAGTACGAACTATCGGGATTTTTTCTAATTTCTCTTCAACCTCAGCACTCATTTAAACGGCTTTTAGGCTTAAGTCCATATTATAGACTGAATGCGTTAGTGCCCCACTCGAGATAAAATTAACCCCACATTCAGCGTACTTTCTTGCTGTATCAAGGGTAATACCGCCACTGGATTCTGTAAGACATTTGTCTCCGATAAGCTGAACTGCCTTTTTCGTATCTTCATAATTGAAGTTATCAATTAGAATACGATATACACCATCGGTTTGAAGTATTTCTTTAATTTCTGAGAGATCCCTGGCCTCTACTATAATTTTAAGATCCAGGCTGTGGTCTATCAGATATTGTTTTGTTGTTTCAATTGCTTTAGTAATTCCGCCACAGAAATCGATATGATTGTCTTTCAGCATGATCATATCGTATAAAGCAAACCGATGATTTTCCCCTCCACCGATTTTTACGGCCCATTTCTCGAGAGCTCGAATCCCTGGGGTCGTCTTTCGTGTATCTAGAATTTTAGTCCCTGTTCCTTCCAGAAGTTCTACATATTTGTTAGTTTTTGTGGCAATGGCGCTCATACGCTGCATGGCATTGAGTACAAGGCGCTCCGATTTCAAAATAGATTGCGACAATCCCGTAACATAGAAACAAATGTCACCATACTTCACTTTACTCCCGTCATTTATCTTAATGTCCAATTTTAGTCCCGGGTCTACATAATCAAACACCAATTTTGCAAATTCAACTCCTGCAATTATTCCTTCGTCCTTAACCAAAAGCTTGGCGGTACCTGTTGCATCTTCAGAAATACATGCGAGAGAACTGTGATCACCGTCTCCCACATCTTCACGTATTGCGTTGGCAATAATTATATCTATCTCTTTATTAAATCGTTTTTTTGAAATCATAGCAGGCGTATTTGTAGCTAAAATAACAAAAAGAGTTGGCAGTTGAAGGGTCAATTTAGAACTTGCCAAAAATTATCTTTGTAATTTTACGTCTTGAAAGTTCCATAATGAAAATCACCTTACTCGCAGTCGGTAAAACCGACGATAAAAACCTACAGGAGTTATTTAATACCTATCAAAAAAGATTAATACACTATATCCCTTTTTCTTTTGAGGTGATTCCCGATATTAAAAACGCGAAAAACCTTTCCGAGTCACTCCAAAAGCAGGCTGAGGGGGAGGAAATTCTTAAGAGAATCGAAACTTCAGATGTGGTAGTTTTACTCGATGAGAATGGTAAAATATATAACTCGGTAAGCTTTAGTGGGTTTCTTCAGAAAAAAATGAATAGCGGACTTAAGAATTTAGTCTTTGTTATTGGCGGCCCTTATGGATTTAGCGAGAATGTATACGCTCGAGGAAATAGCAAGATCGCCTTATCTCAAATGACCTTTTCACATCAAATGGTTCGCGTGTTTTTTGTAGAGCAATTGTATCGCGGGTTTACAATTCTAAGAAATGAGCCATATCATCATCGATAAATTAATTACGAATCTTTCGATAATCCTTATTCTTAGCAAATAGCAGTTTGTAATTATTTGTGCCTTCGAAATTGGGCGGTATTGATACTTCTATAGTTTGGCCCCCTTTTTGGAAAACTTTTACGATACTTCCGTCTTTGGTACCACTATCCTTAATTTTAAAATTCAAATTCTTAATCTGGGTATTGAAATTGTCCAAGAGATTTTTGTCTCTAAAAATAATTTCTGTCGCGGTAGCCTTATCATTGTCAGAGATATAATGAGTAATAAAATAATAAGCATCTATTCCAGGACCATAATTAGGTGTATTGAAAACAAATTTAGCGTTGCCGTATTTATCGTCAGTTTCATCTACTCCCTGAAAAAAATACCAATTGTTTGCGCTCAAATACTCTTCAACTTCGCCAAGGCCTTTACCGGATAACTCATTTAATTGAGTTATAGTAATGTTTTGAGCAAACAAATTACCTGTGAGTACTAGAAATGTGATAACATTTAAAAACTTATTCATATATACAATTTAATCCTTTTAACGATAGCGTATCATAAATGATGCCTAAAAAAGAATATGGTTTTTGCACTTCAATTCTTACAACAATAATACTAAAAAATATTTATGTGAAAGTCATCCAGAGACAGTCAATGCCATCAGTAATTATATGCAAAACTAATCCGACCCCAATAATTCTGGTTTTTTTAAAGAATATTAAGAGTAGATAGCCTATCATAGCCATATATGTATGAAGCGGGTGAAACCCTATACTACACCGCTCAGGATCGAAAAAGGGAGTAGCTAACAAATGATCAAGATCAATTAGCATGGTAGCAACCATTAATAGCCAGGCAAACTTCCAATTCTTTCTAAAAAATACCCATGCAATTACTGCTGGAAAAAGAAAATGAAGGAAATAATGTGTAAGTGTCTGTAACATCTATAAAGACTTAATAATGAAGCATAGCCCTCTTTTAATATCCAATTTGTTTTAGTTGTATAATTCACAAGATTTGCTAGATAAGATAGAAATTACCTAACACCTACATCAAACGCTTTAACCATTTTAATTTTGTTACTGAGTAGGGTGCATATTTCAAAGGAAGTTCAAACCAGGTAGGCTTGTTAAGAATACTTTTATAATGTGTAAACGCATCAAAACCCGCCTGCCCATGATAATTCCCTATACCGCTGTGTCCAACCCCTCCAAATGGCAATTTAGGGTTGCTAATGTGCATTACGGCTTCATTCACGCCACCTCCGCCAAATGAAATTCTCTTTTCAATCTCTTTTCTCGTTTTAGTGCTTCCGGTGAAGATGTAGCATGCAAGAGGTTTCGGTAAGGATGTCACTTGTGCAATTGCATCTTCTAAATTATCATAACTAATTACAGGTAGTATGGGACCAAATATCTCTTCCTGCATAACCTCATCATCAAAATCAACATTACTCATCAGAGTTGGTTGAAAATATCGTCTGTCCTTATTTATCTCCCCCCCGTAGTAAATCTTTTCTTTAACAAGCATTTTTTCCAACCTGTTGAGATTATCGATATTGATTATTTGGAGGTAATTATCATTTTCGATTGCATATTTGGCGTTAATAATTTCCTCTTTAGCGAGTTTGAGAAATTTTTGCGCTACATTTATATGAACCAATACATAATCTGGAGCGATGCACGTCTGACCCGCATTTAAGAATTTAGCCCACATCATGCGTTTTACAGTCATCTTTAAGTTAGCATCCTCAGTGACAAAGGCCGGACTTTTACCTCCCATCTCCAACGTGACCGGAGTCAGGTTCTCTGCTGCAGCTTTATAGACGATTTTGCCAACCTTAGTACTGCCAGTAAAGAAAATTTTATCAAATTTTTGTTTTAGCAATTCAGTAGTTTCAGGAATTCCACCCTCTACAACTGTAAAAAATTTGGGCTCAAAGTAGTTTGCAACGAGCTTTGCCATCAATTTTGAAGTGTTTATTGGTAATTCGCTGGGTTTTAGCACTACTGTATTTCCCGCTGCTATTGCTGCAACTGCCGGAGCTAATGAGAGTTGGTATGGATAATTCCATGCTCCAATCACCAAACAAACACCTAAAGGCTCGGGAATAATATAGCTAGAAGCGGGAAAATTAGCGATATTAGTGGTAACACGCTTCTTGCGTGACCATTGATTGCATTTGCTTATGGCTTGCTCTATATCGTGATATAACAGTGCCAATTCACTTAAATAAGATTCGAAACTACTTTTCTTAAAATCCTTATAAATAGCTTCATTTAGATCTTCCTCATTTTCCTGAAGCATCTTTTTAAAGCTTTTCAGCTGATTAATTCTGAAAGAAACATCCTTAGTCTGATGAGTATTGAAATAGTCACGTTGCGTACTTATGATTTTATGCATAGCTAAAGCGAAGTTGTAAATTCTTCCGAAGCCAATAAAAATGCCTCAAAATTTCGGTACCCTAAAATTAGAGTTTTGAAATCAGAGTTCTGTTAAAGAAATGAGAAATGATTGTTGTGAGTCTGTATTACGAAGTGTAATGATTAATTTGAGTATAAAAAATGTGAATAGAATATCTTGTGTTAGATCTATCCCCTGTCGCGATTCAATACTTTGTATTCTTCATAACATTCACTGATAGCATCGAGAATTTGCAGATCATTTGCCGTTCGAATAAAATCGGCAGAATAATTACATTTATTCAGAATTTCATCTACATCCACACGTTCTAACTGCAAAACTGCCATTAAAGTTTCCCGATCGAATTTACTTTGCAGCAAATTCCGGATGGCGTCATCCTCTTTCATCTGCCTTAGTTTCCGCATCTGTTTAGGGCGTTTACCAAAGACATTATACAGAAAATCTGCCGGATTAAATATTGCGCTCAATACTTTATTTACAGCACCCGGCTGAGTACTTCCACCTTCATAACCAGAACCTAATCCTGCGATTCTATAACGATAATTATCATAAATAGGTATAGTTCGTGCATCCACCTCAACATAACCTGTGAGCTGCACCGGACGAACTACAACTTCTTCCAGGGCTATCCCTAATTCGGTCATTTTAACTTTAATATCTCCAAACTTTAACCAATCGTTCGTTACTCGAACACGAATGGATTTAAATCCTAGATAGGAGAAATACAAAGTATCATTAACCGTGGCTCTTATCGCAAAATCTCCTTCAGAATCGGTAGTAGTTCCCTTTACAGAGTTAAGATTAACAATGTTCACATTTTCTAACGCAACATCATTAGCGTCGTTCAAAACTTTACCTTTAATTGTAAAGTCTTCTTGTGCGTAGGTCGTAAAAACACCCAGAAAGAATAATAAAATTAACGTACTTTTTTTCATAGCTTCTATGCAAATGTACATATTAGAAGATAAATTCATGCCAAAGTTTAGTTAAGGAGGATAGTTTTTAAGTATTTATGCCTTTCTTCTACGTTTTCCTCCGGTACCGGCACTATCCGGTTTAGATTTACCGCGACGCTTACCGGCAAACTTCGGTTTGTTCTCCCCGTCGAAGCCACCTTCTCTTTTCTTGAAACCGCCTCTATCACTGCCAGATCTTCCACGTTTTTTAAACCCGCCTCTATCATCACCACCTCTTCCGCGGCCTCTACCTTCACCTCTGCTTTTACCGCGTCCGCGATCTCGACCGCCACGTCCTTTATCTTCAGAAACTTCAACAGAAATACGTCTGCCTTCTAATTGGAATTCACTAAAAACGCTAAGAACTAAATCTTTGTGCTTATCGTCGGTATTGAAGAATGAAAAACTATCTTTTACATCAACTTTATAAACATCATCTTTTCCTAACTGCAATAGATCGCGAAGGAAGTCTTTCAAGCTCATCCAATCGAAATCATCTTTACCACCAATATTAATGAAAAAGCGAGTGCTGTCTTTTTGAGCTTCTGCATGGCTTCCACCCTCAATATTCAGGTCTTTGGATTTTTTATAATAGTTGTTAAAACGAGTAAATTCTACTGAGAAAAATTTCTTGATCAATTCTTCTTTCGAAAAATCTTTTAAAATCTCATTTAGCTGCGGAAGATGTACATCTATTTCGTGATTAATTTCGGTATCCTTAATATTATTTGCTAAATGATACAATTGTTTCTCACAAATTTCATCTCCTGAAGGAATGTCCTTCTTCTCAAATTTCTGTTGAATCATTTTCTCAATACTAGAGATCTTCCGTACCTCACTCTTAGAAACGATCACCATCGATACTCCTGTTTTTCCGGCCCTACCGGTTCTTCCGCTTCGGTGGGTATACGTTTCAATTTCATCGGGAAGTTGATAATTGATAACGTGTGTTATATCATCAACATCAATACCACGTGCTGCAACATCGGTCGCAACCATCATTTGTATTTGCCTTGAACGGAATTGTTTCATCACAATATCACGTTGATTCTGACTTAGATCTCCGTGTATAGCTCCCGCATTGTAACCATCAGAAATTAATTGTTCGGCAACTTTTTGTGTATCTCTCTTTGTACGACAAAATACAACCGAAAATATATCGGGGTTAGCATCTGCCAAACGTTTTAAAGCTGAATAGCGATCACGGGCATTTACCAGATAATACTCATGAGAAACTTGTGAAGTCCCCATATTTTTAGAACCTACAGTCACCTCAACCGGATTATGCATGAATTTTTTGGCGATCGTTGAAACTTCTTTAGGCATTGTAGCGCTAAAAAGCCATGTACTTTTATCTTCAGGAGAATGTGAAAGGATTTCAGTAATATCCTCATAGAAACCCATATTAAGCATCTCATCGGCTTCATCGAGAACACAATATTCAATTTTGGAGATATCGATCATTCTTCGACCGATCATATCTTTCATGCGTCCCGGTGTTGCAACAATGATCTGTGCTCCTTTTTTAATCTGTTTTGCCTGATCGGTAATACTTGCACCTCCGTAGATTGCAACCACGTTCAGACCTTTCATATGTTTTCCGTAGTTATTCATCTCATTGGTGATTTGCATACACAATTCACGCGTTGGAGAAAGAATTAACCCTTGGGTAGTCCTGCTGTCAACATTAATTTTTTGAAGCATAGGAAAACCAAATGCGGCCGTCTTACCGGTTCCTGTTTGCGCCAACGCTACAAGATCGGTATCTTCTTTTAATAAAATTGGAATTGATTTTTCTTGAATTTCACTTGGGGTTTCAAATCCCATATCAGAAATAGCTTGCAATAGTGTATCGTTAAGACCTAACGATTTAAATTTAGTCATAGTAGTAAATAATATTTATTTGTGTGCCTTGGGGAAGCTATCGACAAATAAACCTACGACTTCTCACTTTGCACTACCTCACCCTGAGGATTTTTACAAAACTGCGATTTATTTTATATCGCTGATTTTGAAGGCGCAAAGGTACGCTTTATATTATGATAAATAATACCCCATTAACAAATTGTTGTGAAAGGCAGTATTTATAATAGGTAAGCCTTATTCTGAAAGATATTCTATAAGCTGTCGCATCGCCTTTCCTCGATGGCCAATCTCACTTTTTTGCACTAAAGACATCTCGGCAAATGTTTGAGAAAAATTGTTTGGCTGGAAGATGGGATCGTAACCGAAGCCTTTTTCTCCACGCTTGTTCTCAGTTATTTCGCCCTCACAAATTCCAATAAATAATGTATTCGAACCGTTTATTGTTAAAGCAATAGCAGTCTTAAATCTTGCTTTACGATTTTCCTTTCCCTTCAGCTTCTTCAGTAATTTTTTCATATTCGCATCGGGATCTTTCTCTGGACCTGCATACCGAGCACTGTATACTCCGGGTTCATTGTTTAATTCCGACACTTCTAAACCGGTATCATCTGCAAAACAGTCATAGCCATATCGATCACGAACGTAATCTGCTTTTAAGACCGCATTGCCTTCAATGGTATCGGCCGTTTCAGGAATTTCATCGAAGCAGCCAATATCTGTAAGGCTAAGTAATTCAATACTGTGCGGCAGAAGTACTCTTACTTCTTTAAATTTATTCTGATTATGTGTTGCAAAGACAAGTTTCATTGGGATGATAGATGCGAATTGATGGAAAATGGATTACGGATTATTAACTCATACTATGTAAAGCTATTCTATTTCCTTCCGAATCTTTCAATAGTGCCATATACCCATGTTCCTTCGAAATCATTGTCTTTTTCTGCAAGATTATCCCTCCTGCGGCCTTTACCCTGTCTAATTCTGTTTGTACATCCGCCGAAGTGAAGTAGACCAGGGTTCCCTTATCGCTGGGTGTGTAGGATTCGTGCTTCATCAAGCTACCAGTGGCACCAGAGACATCTCCGGCACTTGGAAACCAACCCATGATAACTCCACCCAAATCGTGAATACCAATCTTGATATCAAATACTTGCTCATAAAATGCTTTGGCTCTGTCCATATCAGTCACCGGAATTTCGAACCAACCTACCATATTGTGTTTCATAATTTTGCTGCGTAAAGTGAATACTATTTGTGACAAAAGTTCGGAAGTTCGGAAGTTGGAAGTCATTTCTTCTATGCTCTGTGTCCTCCTGCCTCGACACTATTTTTCCAATTGAGCTTTCAGGCTAGCCAGCCCCTCCTGAAAATCTTTACCAACAGCTTTATCCATATTATAGAAAAGCATCATTACATTAATCGGGGGTTTATTTTTTCCACTGAAGCCCCAAACCACTTCCGTTTTTTGAGGCTCTAATTCTCTAAGCAAAAAATATCCATTACTAACAGATTTCCATGGCTTTTCAAATCTAAGTTCGCTGTCTATCCGTTCATTTTCCACATAGCCCGTTAGCTCTTGCTCCCCAACACCTACATCCTTATTGCCTTCCCACCTATTAACAAAACCAACGGTTCCGTCCACACCAGTATGAGTTTGCTTCATATTTGGGTCGCGCTTCTTCCAAGGTGACCAGTGATCCTGATTTTTTATCAGTTTTAAGTACTGAAATGTATCGCCCACTGAACGATTCACGACAATACTTCTTTTAACATCATATACTTTTGGCGCAATTAGTATTAAGAGTAACAGCAACGCCAAAATCCCTAGAACTATATACAGAAATATCATTTGAATGAGGTTTGATTAGTTATTAAATTTACGTTTTTTTTCTTGATTATAGCGTTCAATAATTTCATCTATGTTCTTAATTGACTTTTTCGTCCATTCTAAATTAAGTACTTGTTTCTCTTCTACCGAAAGTTCCCAATCCACCGTACTTTGCTTTAATTTTGTCACTACACTTTGAAGTATAATTGCTGCCGATACAGAAATATTCAAACTTTCAGTAAAACCATACATAGGAATCTTGAGAAAACCATCGGCCTGATTCATCACGTTATCACTCAGACCACTTTTTTCTGTTCCGAAGAAAAAAACAGACTTTCTACTAATATCAAAATCATGAAGCAAGGTTGCATCGTTATGTGGGGTTGTGGCAACAATCTGGTAGTGATCTTTTCGCAGGGCATCGATGCATGTGTTTACCGAATTATACCGCTTCAGATTTACCCATTTCTGGGCACCCATGGCAATTTCCTTATCGATTCGCTTTCCCAAACTCTCTTCGACAACATGCATGTCCTGGATTCCGAATACATCACAACTGCGCATCACGGCACTCGTATTGTGAAGCTGATAAACATCTTCAGTTGCGACCGTAAAATGGCGCGTACGCTTGGCTAAAATATCTTCAAAAAGCTGTTTACGCCTATCCGTGAGGAAAGTTTGTAAATATTCTAATAGTTGCAAATTGATATTTCGATTCATTAAAGCTAAGGTAGAAAGATTTTTTTTTAAGTAATTTTACCTTTTAAAATTCTAGATCGTGAAAATTGCAGTACTTACAGGAGCCGGGATGAGCGCAGAAAGCGGACTCAAAACTTTTCGCGACAGCAATGGTTTATGGGAAGGTCACGATGTGATGCAGGTAGCCTCCCCTCAAGGTTTTGCGAATAACCCGGAGCTTGTTTTAGATTTTTATAATCAGCGTAGACGCCAGTTGTTAACTGTCGAGCCTAATACTGCGCACAAGGCGTTAGCAGATCTGGAAAAACAACACGAAGTTACAGTTATCACTCAAAACGTAGATGACCTGCATGAACGTGCCGGAAGTAAAAGAGTACTACATTTGCATGGAGAATTATTAAAAGTTCGTAGTTCGTTCAAACCTGATTTAATTTCAGATTGGAGAACTGATCTGAAACTTGGTGATCTCTGTGAATTCAATCATCAGCTTCGTCCGCATATTGTATGGTTTGGCGAGGAAGTTCCTTTAATGGAAGAAGCTATGCGCGTAGTTGAGCAATCGGAGGTGGTAATTGTCATTGGAACATCGATGCAGGTTTATCCTGCGGCCGGATTGATACAATACGCCTCTTACGATGCTAAATTATACTTTGTCGATCCAAATCCTTCTATTCACTCTTCAGAAAGAATTACAGTTATAGCCGAGAAAGCAACAACGGGAGTTCCTAAAGTAATTACAGAAATACAAACAATTGTAAATGGCAAGCTCTGAATTATTTGAAAAAATAAATTATAAAAAAGCATATAGAAAAAATAGGCTTGGAGCCGCACAATGGGTGCTCGCCCATCCGGACACATTTGAAGAACTTTTAGAATATTGCTTTGGAAATAACAAAGAACTAGCAACCAAAGCAACATGGGCGCTGGAATTTATTGCTAGAGAACAACTTGAAATGCTTTTTCCATATCTCGATAAATTTTTTAAAAATTTACCTGAAGTAAAAGGACATGGAGCTCTCCGTGCCTGTGCCCTGATATCTGAATTAATCTGTATTGAATTGTATTTAAAAAAAAGCCAGGTACTAGGCGATTTATTCACCAGGGAACATAAAGAAATCTTAACCGAATGTGCCTTCGATTGGATGATAACAGATCAGAAGGTAGCTTGCCAAGCCAGAGCTATGACAGTTTTATATTTTTTGGGCACAGAATACGATTGGATCCATCCCGAGCTTCAACAAATTATTGAAAATAATATTCATAAAGGATCTGCAGGATACAAATCCAGAGGACGACACACCATGAATCGTATTCGTGAGTTTCGGAAAATATAATACAATGTGGCAAGTTAAAGAAGAAAGTTCTTAATTGACTAAATAAACAAATCGATAAATTAAGACTGCGCTCATAACTCTTAACTCTACGTTCTTCCGTATATTTGCAACTTTAAATTTCCAGCCATGTACACAAACGCACTTCAAGCAATTTCACCCATAGACGGCAGATATGCATCTAAAACGGCTTCATTAATACCTTTCTTTTCTGAACAAGCTCTTATTCGTTACAGAGTACAGGTTGAGATCGAATATTTTATCGCTTTGGTCGAATTACCCTTACCTCAACTGAGTGATTTTGACACAAGTCTCTTCGGAAAACTGAGAAATTTGTATACAGAATTCAGTGTTCAGGATGCGATTGCCATTAAAGACACCGAGAAAATCACAAATCATGATGTAAAGGCCGTAGAATATTTTATTAAAGAAAAGTTTGATGACCTCGGTCTTCAGAAATACAAGGAGTTTATTCACTTTGGTTTAACGTCGCAGGATATTAACAATACAGCAATTCCACTTTCACTGAAAGACGCAATGAACGAAACCTATGTTCCACAGTTGTTTGAAGTAAAAAATAAACTGGAAGAGCTTGCGGAAGAATGGGCCGATATTCCAATGTTAGCGAGAACCCATGGTCAACCTGCTTCTCCAACTCGTTTGGGGAAGGAAATTCAAGTTTTTGTTACTCGAATAGAAGAGCAATTCGATTTACTGAATGATATTAAGAGTGCCGCAAAATTTGGCGGTGCCACAGGCAATTTTAACGCACATAAGGTCGCATACCCAAATATCGATTGGAAGGCCTTCGGCGCACAATTCGTGCAAGAAAAGTTAGGGCTGCATCACTCCTTCCCCACCACTCAAATCGAGCATTACGATCATATGGCGGCTTTATTTGATTGCCTCAAGCGAATCAATACTATCCTAATCGATCTCGATCGTGATATTTGGACGTATGTTTCTATGGAATACTTTAAGCAGAAGATCAAAAAAGGAGAAATTGGGTCGAGTGCTATGCCACATAAAGTAAATCCTATAGATTTTGAAAACAGTGAAGGTAATTTAGGGATTGCAAACGCATTATTCGAACATCTCTCAGCAAAGTTACCTATTAGCAGGTTGCAAAGAGATTTAACCGACAGTACAGTACTAAGAAATATAGGCGTACCCATGGGACATACCTTAATTGCGCTTCAGTCTACGTTGAAGGGTTTGAATAAACTTTTACTGAACGAATCAAAATTCGCAGAGGATCTTGAAAATAATTGGGCCGTAGTTGCTGAAGCACTTCAAACTATTTTGCGCCGTGAAGGATATCCGAATCCGTATGAAGCTTTAAAGGGATTGACTCGAACGAATGAAACCATCAACAGGAAATCGATTGGCGATTTTATTGATACACTGGATGTTTCGGAAGAAGTAAAAAAAGAGATGCGAGTGATTACTCCGGCAAATTATACCGGAATTTGATCCTTAAAAAATTGGTGAAATGCGAAAAGCTTCCATAAAAGGAAGCCTTTCTGTATCAACCTATCCCTGTAGGCTAGGGGTCTCTGGCTTGACATAACTCAATCTCGGGGGCAAAAAGTCAGTGTACCAGATGTATTTCAAAGCATGTGCCAAAGCCCGGTATTTTCATTTTAGAAAGTTGGTTTTCGACTAAAAACAAAAAAAGCTCCCTCAAAGGGAGCTTTTTCGTTCATTTCCAAAAAGTTACATATCGAATAGTTCTCCGATACCCGAAAGTTTCGATACATCCAAATCGCCACTATCAATAGAGTTCATCAATTTTATCATCTGATCGGGACGCATATTCTTGCCCAACAGTCTGAATACTGCAAAACCCTTCTCATTGTCACTTGCAAATACGATGACTTCGTCTATAGCATCTTCCTCTCCTAAATATTTAAGGGTAGCCCCTTGTTTATTAGAGCCCATCTTCATCAAGGTTTTATATTTCTCCTGATTAATGATCTCAGCTAATTTCTTCTTCTCCGCTTCATACTCTACCATATTATTATTTGATATCTTATAAGCCACCACGTTCACTTTCTTTACAGTCTCTAAAATATCCTTTTGCTCTTGTGTAAAAGAACTATCCTCAGATTGCAACAAACTGGTCGCCACATCCACTTTTAAGAATTTATCATCGTCTTGTTTCTCTACAAGATACTTTTGCAAAGATTTATTGTCACTACAGCTTAGCAAAGTCATAATTGCCAGGACAATCGGAATTATATATTTTGTGAGTCCCATAATTATGATTTTTTCTTGTTCTTGTCAATATTCTTCAATTCATCACTTCCGGGAACATTAAGTTGTTTGGTAAGTTTAGAAATTTGCTTGAGATCGATATTTCCTGTAATACTCATGATAACCGACATATTTTTGCCATCTATATTACCTTCCATATACATTAACAATTCGCTTACGAAATTTTCATTCTT
>CBDUGY010000041.1:0-22972 GCA_965367015.1 uncultured Ulvibacter sp. | reverse complement strand
TTTACAATTTAATCAGGCCAGTTCACCTGGCTTCGAGGGTAATGGTGATCTTATCCTACTGGATGACGGGAGAGGTTATGTTGGAGACGGAGTTCCTTGTCAGATCGAATTCACTTATATAGACGAATAAAAAATATAAAAACTTAATAATAACTATTATGAAGTTATCAAATAAAATAATCTTTGGTGTTGCCATTTCTCTATTGACGTTAAGTTCGTCGGTAGCACAGGTTGGAGTAGGAACATCTACACCCGAAGGAATGCTGGATTTACAGAACAATGATTCATTTGGATTTGTGTTTCCTAGAGTTGCGCTTACCTCCTCCATTGTAGCAGCGCCCGTTACTAATCCAATTGGTGGAACATTGGTAACAGGTACCGTTGTTTTTAATACAAACACTACTAGTACAGGAACAAATGACGTGTATCCCGGTATATATGCATGGGATGGTAGCCGATGGAATCCACAATATTTAAGAGAGGATTCTGCAATCTTTGAGCAATCTACCTTAGGGTTTAGGGTTGCAAATAGTGATCCTTATGTAGATGTACCTGGCTTAGGTAATGGCTCGTCTTTTACTGCAAAATATACAGGAACATATAGAATTAAAGCCAACTTTAATTTTGGAGCGGGAGAGGTGAAAAATCCTTTGACAGGTTATGATATTAGAATGGCAACCCAAGAAGGGTATTTTCGTTTTACCTTTAATGGGGTTAGTAATTTAATTTATACTCACTCCTATTCAGTATCAAATGATGATATTGGAAGTCCTAGAACACGTTATGACCAATTTAGACATGACACTTCTTTAATTCTTTACGAAACATTAACCGCAGGACAAACTTACAATTTCCGACTAGAAATTGACCTTTTCGTTTCCACCGATTTTATCAATAATGGAAATACAGGAAATGGAAGAAGTTATGTTGGTATTGGTATACCTTGTTCTGTCGAATTCACCTACTTAGAAGAATAAATAACCTTAATTAAAAATTCAAAATAGCCCCTAAATCATGAGAAAATTCCTACTACCTCTATTTTTATTCCCCACTTTATTAATTTTTGCTCAAAGCCCATGCGTTGGTAACTCAGCCGGGGGATACCCCTGTAACGGCATAGACCTTCAAGGTCACATTACAGCATCCTCAATGGGAGGAGCTGACGAAGGTCAGGATTCATGGGGATGGACAGATCCTATGGACGGTTCAGAATATGCGATTGTAGCCTTGGATGATGGTACAGCCTTTGTTAGACTCGAACCAGATGCAAATCCATCAAATCCACCGACCCTAAATTATTTAGCCAGATTGAATACGCAAACCGGAAGTAGTTTGTGGAGAGACGTTAAAGTTTATAATAACCATGCATATATTGTCAGCGATTCAAATGGGAGACATGGTGTACAGATTTTCGATTTAACACGGCTGAGAACCCTAACAGGATCTCCTGCTATTACTTATAACAAAACTCAAAGTGATGGGCTCTATACTGGAATTGGAAGTGCACATAACGTCATTATCAATGAAGATACAGGATATTTATACATCTTAGGCTCTAGTGCCAATAGTGGTGCTCCTCGGATCCTGGATTTAAATACTGATCCGGAAAATCCAACCGTTGCCGGTAACTTTAGCTCTACTTATGGTTATTGTCATGATGCACAAGTGGTTCTTTACGATGGGCCGGATCCCGATCACCAAGGAAAGGAATTATTAATAGGAAGTTTTAGTAGTTCTGGAAAAATTCAAATTGTAGATGTAACTACAAAGGGAACTATTGGAACCAGTAAAAAGATTTCAGAAATTTCTTATACAAAACAACACTACACTCACCAGGGATGGTTTACCGATGACAAACGTTTCTTTATCGTGGGTGATGAAGAAGACGAATTGAATGAAGCGGGTATTACTAAAACGAGAACTCTAGTATTTGACTTGCAAGATCTTGACAATCCTGTTTTACATTATATCTACAGTGGACCCCATGCAGCAATCGATCATAACGGATATGTAAGAGGCAATCGCTTTTACCTAGCCAACTATTCTGCCGGAATGAGGGTATTAAAAATTGATGGTCTTTACGACTTAGATATTAATGGCGATCCGGATCCTAGTATGACCGAAGTAGGTTACTTCGACACATACACAAATAACAACGGAACAGGATTTCACGGAACATGGAATGTATATCCTTTCTTTGAAAGTGGGAATTTAGTAGTTTCAGGTTTTGGAAATGCTAATGTTAATGGGGACGGAGGACTTTTCGTCGTAAAAGATCCAAATTATGATAATGAGGCTCCAACGGCTATTTGCCAGGATATAACAGCTACTTTAGATAAAACTACAGGAACTGTCACTGTAACTGCGGCCATGGTAAATAATGGGTCTACAGATAATAAAGGTATTACAAAAATGACCCTAACAGGTGCACAAACAACATTTACCTGTGCCGATGTAGGATCTACATTCAATGTTACTCTAACAGTGGAAGACGATTATGGTTTTAAATCTTCATGTGTCTCTACAGTAACAGTTGCGGCAGAAACTACCACGTATAATGGAAGCTGGGATAACGGTGCTCCCTCAATTGGATCATTGGCGAAATTCAGTGGAAATTACGATACTGCTTTAGGTAACATCGATGCTTGTGAATGTGAGATTGAACCAACTTCAGTAGTTACTGTTGCACCAGATGATTATATTAACATTGAAAGAGGAATCACAAATAATGGTACTTTAATTGTAGAGAGTACTTACGACGTACCAACTTCGAGAGTTATCTCGGGAAGCGTTGTACAAAGTGATGACAATGCCGTATTTACCAATAATGGTGGTGTTAATATTGATATTGCTACTCCCCCAATGAGCGGGCGTGACTTTATGTTCATGGGTAGTCCAATGAGCGCTGAAACCAGAAATGATGCGTTCGGGTCTGCTCTTCGTGTTCGGAATCACGATACTTCACTCTTTACTCCAAACGCAGCTGTAGCTGCATCTTCACCAGGCGCAGGAAACTGGCTTGACGAAGAAGGAGATGATTGGGCTGTTTATAATGGGGCAATTAATCCGGGAGAGGGCTATATGGTTCTGCAAAGTATTTCAGGAGGACCTACTTCTTATTTGATGACTTATGATCAAGGAACGCTTAATAATGGGGTGGTAACTTATAATGCACAGTATAACGGATCACAAAATGCAAGTCCGAATATCATAGCCAACCCATATGCATCAGCTATTTCTGCAGATGATTTTATTAATGCAAATAGTAATGTTGATGCGGTATATTTTTGGGAACACGTGACTGCTCCTAATAGTGGAAACCCCGGACCTTACGGACTAGATTATACAATGGAAGATATCTCTATATATAACCTAACAGGAGGAACTGCGGCTGCAGGATCTGATCCAAGCACAACTCCGAACGGAGTTATTTCTACCGGTCAAGGATTCGGAGTGAAAGTTACTTCAGCAGGGCCTATTACTTTTAATAATGCAATGCGAAGAACTACGGGGAACACCACGCTACGTAATCAAACAGATCGCGATAGAATATGGTTAAATGTACAAAGTGATCGCTACGAGCTTAAAAGCACAGCGTTAGTTGGTTTTATGCAAGAGGCTACTGATGGTATAGATATTGGTTTCGACAATAAACGTCTGGCTACCAATGTATCTTTATATTCTCACTTAGCAGATGGAACCAACCAATTAGCAATTCAAGCTAGAGGTGCATTCGACGAAAATGTAAAAATCCCAATGGGCTTTTCTACACTGGTTGATGAAACAATAGAATATACGATCTCTATTAATGATATTGAAGGTGATAACTTAAGTAATGTAGTTGTATACCTAATAGACAATCTTGAAAACAACTTAGTAAGCTTAAGTGATACAGATTATACGTTTACAAGTGGTAAAGGAATTTATGATGGTCGTTTTACGATTCAATTCGAAAGATTATTGGCGGTAGGTGAAGCAACCCTTGAAACTATTAAGATCTTCCCTAATCCATCAAGCGATATTATAAATATTGTTGCTAATGACTTAAAAATTATTAGTGCTGAAGTTTACGGTATTCGAGGAAGAGTTATAGACGAAGTTATCTTTAATGAAGAAACAGGAAACAAGCTAGACATTTCTCATCTTGAAACTGCTGTTTACTTTGTAAAAATTAATACTGAAGACGGCACCGTTGTAAAACGTGTATTGAAATATTAATATATAAAACAACACCAACCAAAAAAGCCTTCAGAAGAAATTTTGAAGGCTTTTTTTATTTCCCGTATTTTCTTAACACAACGATTAGTAATAATTTATAAATTTCCAAAAAGACCTTTGATTTAAATACTGAAGGTTTTCTTCATTCGCATAAGCTTCTCGCTCAAAACTTATATTTTTATAAGCATTATAACGATTTCTATATTGAATCAATCTTATCACGAATTCAATTCCGTAGAAAAGAAAGAAAGGAATCACCAGCAATTCCAATTGCTGTCTTAAATGTATTTTTTCATGGTTCATTAAAATAATATCGTCCTTCAGCTTTTTATTTCGTAGAATAACAAAAGGCCAAAGTGTCATTCCAGTGAATTTCTTCCGTAGGAAAAAACGATTTATTAAAATAATCATAGCTGAAATATAGAAAATACTTATCAATTTTAAAGTTACCGTTCACAACCTTTTAGCAATCTATATCTGTTGAATTTATGAATAGTACATTCTGAAGATTGAATTTGTTACTTTTGTAGTATGCTATTTCCAAAGAAAAATATAGAACCTGAAGAAGGCGATTACTACCTTACCCCTGAAGGTTATAAATGTTTTACAGAGCAGTATCACCTAAAGCGCGGATATTGCTGTGAGAGCGGATGTCGACATTGTCCGTACGGATTTGATAAAAAAACTAATACACAACATAAATCCTGATTACCCTCCCGAACATTTTATTCGTGATAACCAGGCTGATTTCTGAAAAATATGACATTTAAAGAACAACTTAAACAAGGTATCCCGTCAATACTTCCCGATAAAAAAGAGTACGATCCTACTATTAATCATGCGCCAAAGCGAAAGGATATCCTCTCGGCTGAAGAAAAAAAACTCGCGCTCAAGAATGCACTGCGCTATTTCGAACCGCGACATCATTCTATCCTCCTACCCGAATTTAAAGCTGAACTTGAAACCTATGGTCGAATCTATATGTACAGATTTCGTCCCGACTATAAAATCTACGCACGCCCCATCGAAGATTATCCCGGTAAGAGTGAACAGGCAAAGGCGATCATGCTAATGATACAAAATAATCTTGATCATGCCGTCGCTCAGCATCCCCATGAATTAATTACTTATGGAGGAAATGGTGCGGTTTTTCAGAATTGGGCACAGTATTTATTGGTGATGAAATATCTATCGGAAATGACTAACGACCAAACACTGGTGATGTATTCCGGACATCCGCTCGGACTATTTCCATCACATAAAGATGCGCCGCGGGTAGTAGTGACAAATGGAATGATGATTCCAAATTATTCTAAACCCGACGATTGGGAAAAATTTAATGCGCTCGGCGTTACTCAATATGGTCAAATGACAGCCGGCAGTTATATGTATATCGGTCCCCAAGGGATAGTTCACGGAACTACAATAACCGTTCTTAATGCCTTCAGAAAAATTAATAAATCTCCTCAAGGAGGACTTTTCGTAACCTCCGGATTAGGTGGTATGAGCGGTGCACAGCCAAAAGCAGGAAATATTGCGGGATGTGTGACGGTTTGTGCCGAAGTAAATAAAAAAGCTACGCATACACGCCATAGTCAAGGATGGGTAGACGAAGTAATTTCTGATGTTTCCAAGTTAGCCGACCGTGTTAGGCAAGCGGTAGCGAACAAAGAGACCGTCTCTATTGCATACGACGGAAACGTCGTAGAAGTTTGGGAAAAATTTCACGAGGAGGATATTCATATAGATTTGGGAAGTGACCAAACATCACTTCACAATCCCTGGGCCGGTGGTTATTACCCGGTAGGCATTTCCTTCGATAAAGCCAATGAAATGATGGCGAACGATCCGGAAACTTTCAGAAAAGAAATTCAGAAGACCTTAATAAAACATGCGGATGCGATTAATAAACATACCGCGAAAGGTACTTATTTCTTTGACTATGGAAACGCTTTCTTACTGGAGGCTTCCAGAGCCGGAGCAGATATTATGGCTGAAAATGGAATAGACTTTAAGTACCCTAGCTACGTACAAGATATTATGGGGCCAATGTGTTTTGATTATGGGTTCGGGCCCTTCCGATGGGTTTGTGCTTCGGGTAAGGCTGAAGATCTGGCAGCAACCGATGCCATCGCCTGTGAAGTGCTTGAACAATTGATGTTGAATGCTCCAAAGGAAATTCAACAACAAATGGCAGACAATATACAATGGATTAAAGGTGCCCGGGAAAATAAACTGGTTGTAGGGTCTCAGGCTCGTATCTTATATGCAGATGCTGACGGCAGAATGCAAATTGCTTCGGCTTTCAATAAGGCAATAGCCGATGGTAGAATTGGCATGGTAATTTTGGGCCGTGATCATCATGATGTTTCAGGAACTGACTCGCCCTACAGAGAGACCTCGAATATCTATGATGGAAGCCAGTTTACAGCAGATATGGCGATCCATAATGTAATAGGAGATAGCTTTCGTGGAGCCACCTGGGTGAGCATCCACAACGGCGGTGGTGTTGGCTGGGGAGAGGTAATTAATGGCGGATTTGGTATGGTTCTTGATGGTAGTAACGACGCACAAAGGCGCTTAGAATCAATGCTTTTCTGGGATGTAAACAATGGAATTGCAAGGCGCAGTTGGGCACGAAATGATGAGGCTATTTTTGCAATTAAGAGGGCTATGGCAGATAATCCTAATTTGCAGGTTACACTTCCCAATTTCGTTGACAATAATTTATTTAAATAAAAATTGAATGCTATGAAAATCATCAAATTTTTACCAGTTTTACTCCTTTTTGTTATTACTTCTTGTTCTACTGTTCGTGTGGTTAGTGATTACGATAAGAGCGCGAGTTTTAATGAATACAAATCGTTCGCATTTTTTAAACCCGGAATTGATAAAGCAGAGATATCCGATTTGGATAAAAAAAGAATTTTACGCGCGATCGATGCCGAATTATCACTTAAAGGAATGATGAAGTCTGAAAATCCTTCACTATTAGTGAGTATTTTCACCAAAGAAAGAGAACGCGTTGATGTATATCAAAATAACTTCGGTATGGGATGGGGTTGGAACCCTTGGTGGTATGGAGGTTATTACGGTAACTCAGTTTCTCGATCTACGGAAGGTTCTTTGTACATAGACTTAATTGATGCCAAATCTAATGAACTGGTCTGGCAGGGAATTGGAACTGCTAATCTCGTTACCGACAATGTTGACAAAAAGGAAGCCCGAATCAGGGAAATAGTTAAAGAAATTCTTGCCGAATATCCTCCAGGCGCCATGAAGAAATAGTTAAAAAAACCCTCGAATGAGGGTTTTTTTATGCCTTGGATATATCACTTTTTAAAAAGATGAATATCTTTATATTTAAATTTATAACTAATTGAAAATTTCTAAATATAATAAACGAGCCTTGGCAGGTGGAATTATTGCCGCTATAATTACCGGGACAGGTGTTTTCCTCCTTGGAAATCTATCGGGCTATGAAGCCAAAAATCTAATTAAATCCTCCCTTCCTGGAATTAATATGCTGTGCAATACAATAGCTCTCGCTTCCGCTACTATCTTGGCTTTATTGCTCACTTTACTTGGGATTAGTTCTGGGATTAAGTCTAAACTAAAGGATCACCACTATCTTCAAGTAATGACCATTGCTAAACTCGATACAATCATATTTATTGCTGCCATTATATTGTTTCAAGTTTTCAATATTCCAATTACAGAATCTGAGGAACTCGATTCGAGCTGGTATTCTACAATTTATTATTCGTCGCTTTTTCTTTCATCATTATTAAGTGGAGGAATTGTTTCGGTAATTCTAATGCTCTACAACACTGTTATAAATATTATTAAAATTGTTGGATTGGGACAAAAGGATCACCCACTTATTGCCAGTGATGATGACGAAGAAGAATAGATATTCAACGAGTTAATTTATTCTTTTTAACTTTACTACAATTTCAAAATTCCCAAATCATGAAATTTCTCTTACTCCTCTACTTTAGTCTTTGTAGCACATTACTCTGGTGCCAAGACCAAATGATCGTGCATACGGCATTAGCAAGTAACATTGTGGATCATAAAACGTTCATTGATCATCCAGAGTTAAACATGAATCCAGGTGCGAAAATCGTTATCTCTCATAATTGGAATCCATCTGGAATTACCGGTGTTTACAATAATAATGTTACAGGCGTACTGTATGACACCGTGGAAGAAAAATGGGCAATTCAGAATGAAGACAACACGCTTCCAATGATCGAAAACAGTTCGTATAATATCTATATCGCGCAGGCCGATGAGGTTATAGAACATATCGCAAGTGCGGCAAATCAAGGGATCGGACCATATTATACTGTATTGGATCATCCTTTACTAAATAAAACTCCGAGTACAAAAATTGTTTTTTCCACCTATTTTAACCCCAATCAAGTCTACAATCGAAAAAAATACGGAATGTTTTACGACGAGATCAATTTAGATCGAGTTATATATACTGAAAACTTTAGTGCCATCCCACTAAACTCGGCTTTCTTCGTGGTAATTGAGGGTGAAAATGTTCAGTCTATTAGACATGAGGCAACACCCCAGAATATTATAGATAATAGGACAGTAATCGATCATCCGCACTTAAACAACAATCCGAATGCGGTTATAATTATGACACACAATTGGGGAATCGCCGGAGACGCATCGAACGTAATAATTAATAAAGTTCTCGGGGTGCAGTACGTCGATAATCAATGGGCAATCTTTATTGAAGACCAAACACCTATGCCCGAAGATGCTAAATTTGATGTGATAATGAATGCTGCTCCGCTTGGTATTGAAGAAAATCAAATTTCAAATATAGTAGTTTATCCAAATCCCTTAACAAATTGGGTTTTTTTCAATGTTCCCGGTCAAATTAACCGCATAAAAATTTATTCAGCTACCGGAGAATTAATTTTAGATAACAAAGATATTGGAAACCAAACAGAGTTTGACCTCTCCGGATTTAGCAGCGGGATTTACTATGCCGAAATTCTTTCAGAAGGAAAAACTCAGATTGTTAAGCTTATTAAAGAGTAGTTGACCCGTTACGTAAATTGATGAACTCCAACAAAATTTGTATGGATTAGTTGAATAACAAGGACTAATACCCAAGCAAACTTGTTATTTTAGTCTTTACTTTTTCTACGGAAGGGATCATCGTTTCTTCCAACACAGAATTCAATGGGATTGCCGGCATATTTTCTGAACCGATAAGCATTACAGGTGCATCTAGCTGCTGAAAGCATTCTTCCTGAATTCTTCCTTGCAAGGCTCGACTGAAGCTGTTTTCTGAAGGCTCCTCGGTTACAATTAAGCACTTTCCGCACTTTTTAACCGAACTGAAAACGGTTTTATAATCTAAAGGGTGTAATGTCCTAAGATCAACTATTTCAATCTTATCCTGCAAGCCTAGTTCCTTTGACGCATTCATCGCCCAGTGCACCCCCATTCCATAGGTAATAATCGAGAGTGTTTCCTCTTCTTCCTGTCCCCAAATCTCCTGAAGTACCCACGCCTTCCCGAAGGGTAAGATATAATCTTCCCCGGGCTCTATAGAGGTTGCTCCTTTTGTGCCGGGGACTTTACTCCAATACAACCCTTTATGCTCAAAAATTACTACCGGATTAGGATCATAATACGCCGCTTTAAGTAGACCTTTCAAATCTGCCCCATTACTCGGATAAGCAATTTTCAAACCGCGTATATTGCTTACTACGCTTTCTACTGAAGAAGAATGATACGGTCCTCCACTACCATAAGCTCCAATAGGAACCCGAAGAATCATTGAAACCGGCCATTTTCCATTCGATAAATAGCAACTCCGACTTACCTCAGTAAACAACTGATTTAAGCCGGGCCAGATATAATCGGCGAACTGAACCTCAACAATTGGTTTCAAACCAACCGCACTCATACCCACTGTTGAACCAACTATGAACGCCTCTTGAATTGGTGTATTGAAAACTCTGTTATCGCCAAATTTCTGAGCTAAAGTTGCGGCCTCACGAAATACCCCGCCAAGCCTTCCGCCAACATCCTGACCGTAAAGTAAACACTCTTTGTGTTTAGCCATTAATTCTTCGATAGCATATAAAGCACAATCGACCATTACAACTTTCTCTGCTCCTTTTGGAGATCGCTCACCTACTTCTTCAGTTATAGGAGTTGGTGCAAAATCGTTAGTAAAAAGATCTTCCGGTTTTGGATCTTCCGCTTTCAGTGCCCTCTTTAACGCTTTTGTTACAATTTCGATGGCAGAATTCTCAATGGTGGTCAACTCCTTTTCAGAAAAACCATTGTCTAATAAAAGTTTCCACATTTTTGGATACGGATCACGACTTCTTGCTTCTTCCAGATCATCACGATACCACTCCATACGCACACCTGAGGTATGATGATTGAGCAATGGTACTCTCGCATGTACCAGAAACGGTCTTCGTTCTGTTCTAATAGTATTTATTACTTTATTAAGTGTGTTATAACTTTCTTCAAAATCGGTTCCATCAATGGAGACAGCTTCTAATCCGTGAAATCCCGCGGCGTATTCATACGCATTTTGAGCTCGAGTCTCTGCCGCATTGGCGCTAATATCCCACCCGTTATCCTGAACCAGGTAAAGAATGGGTAACTGCTTTAGGGCTGCCATTTGAAAAGCCTCTGCAATTTCACCTTCGGTAACCGAAGCGTCACCCAAAGAACAAACAACAAATGGAGCCTCTCCCGGTTGTTGCTCCCAATTACTTTCTAAAGATTGCTGCGCAGAGTCGAAGGTTTCTTTATACCACATTCCCATTGCGACCCCTGTGGCAGGAATGGTTTGCATTCCCGTAGCCGAACTTTGATGCGGAATCTTCGGCTTGTCATTATCTTTCAAACTTGGATGCGAATAGTAAGTTCTTCCAGCCGAAAAAGGATCATCTTTTTTAGCCAATACCTGAAGCATAAGATCGTAAGGCTTCATCCCAATCGCTAATAGCATTGAATCGTCTCTATAGTAGGGAAAAGCATAATCCTGAGGCATCAACTGCATTCCAATGGCAGTCTGAATCACCTCATGGCCTCGCGATGTGGCATGCACATATTTAGAAACCACTTTAAAGTTCTCTTCATAAGTTTCAGTCATTGCTTTGGCAGTGACCAAATTTGTAAAAGCCTTTTTGAGGATGTCTTTTGTTATTTTTGTACTCATTTATTGTTTCGTTGGATTCTGAATTAAATTCAGAATATCAATTTTAGTATTTTCTCTTCGTATCAAACTGTTCCATATAATCTGCTATTCGTCTTAAAAAAGAACCTGCTAAATAACCATCCACGATTCTGTGATCAAACGATAAAGACAGATACATCATGCTTCTTATTTCTATACTATCTCCTTTTTCCCGTTCCATTACCTCCGCGCGTTTTTTTATAATTCCAGTTGCCAGAATCGCCGCTTCCGGCTGATTTATAATTGGCGTGCCCATAACACTTCCGAAGGTACCGACATTACTAATTGTAAATGTACTACCCTTCATATCGTCCGCTTTCAATTTATTATCCCGTGCCATCCCTACCAATGCATTGGTGTTTTCGGCCAGCTCTTTCAAATTCTTCTTATCGGCATTCTTAACTACAGGAACAATTAAATTACCACTTGGTAAAGCAGTTGCCATTCCTATATTTATATTTTCTTTTACAATGATATTGGTACCGTCTAAAGAGGAATTGATCATCGGAAAATCTGTGATAGCTTTCGCTACTGCTTCAATAAATAGTGGCGTATAGGTCAATTTTTCGTTGTACTTCTTTTGAAAAGCCTCTTTATGTTTGTTCCGCCAGCTCACCATTTCTGTAAGGTCGGCTTCCACATAAGCAGTTACATGTGGCGATGTATGCGCGCTATAAACCATATGATCAGCGATCATTTGTCGCATCCGATCCATTTCTACAATTTTACCCTTGCCTTTATCAAATTTTAGATCCGGTACCATAAATCCTGAAACTTCAGGAGCAACCTGCGCGAACTGAAAGGGTCGTCCTTCGTTGATGTAATTAGTAACGTCACTTTTGCGAAGCCTTCCATCTTTTCCGGTTCCAGAAATACGAGCCAGTTCTTCGTAGCTAATATGATTTTTTCTTGCGATCGTATCGACAAGTGGAGAAATGAAAACATTTTCATTAACCCTGAAAGATCCACCTTGCGGTTTTAAGGGCGTTTTAGGCGTGGCTGATGGTGCCTCTTCAGATAACCCTCTCTGTCCTCCCTTGTCAGACTTCTCTCGCTTGGAGTTAGCAGTATCCTTACTTTTACCAGAGTTTGTATCTGAAACTTCTAAAACCGCGATTACGTCTCCAACCGGTATTATATCTTTTGCGGAAACTTTATGCTGCAACATTTTTCCAGAGAAAGGAGCAGGAACTTCGTTATCAACTTTATCGGTTGCAACTTCTACAAGAATATCTCCCTCGTCAAAAGTCTCACCTTCCTTTACTAGCCAATTAATGATGGTTCCTTCGGTAATGCTTTCACCCATTCTGGGCATTTTAAACTCTATTTCTGACATCTATGCTCTATTCTTTTGTTTCCTTTCTAATCTCCTGAAGCGTCTTATAAAAATCTTCTTGCTTGGGTCTGTTCTTCGGAATCTCACGCAACGGTGCTACTTCCCTTAAAGACTGATGACAATCTGAAGGCAACTGCTGATATAATTTTGTTCCGGCTGTCTTCCATGCGATCATTTCATCAGAAACCTCCCGAATTGCCTTAGCTGGATTGCCCACAATTAGTTGTCGCTTCGGAAATACAGTTTCGGCTTTTACAAACGCCATCGCGCCCACTATACACTCTTCTCCAATTTCAGCATCATCCATAATAACACTGTTCATCCCTATTAAACAATTCTTACCCAGGTTTGCTCCATGGATCACAGCTCCATGACCCACATGTGCACCCTGTTTTAAAATGATCGATTTACCCGGAAACATATGAATTGTGCAGTTTTCCTGTACATTGACTCCATCTTCCAAAATAATCTCTCCCCAGTCGCCTCGAATCGCAGCACCGGGACCTATATAGCATTTTTTTCCGATTATCACATTGCCTGTAACAGCTGCCAATGGATGAACGAAACTTGATTCATGTACTACAGGTATATGTCCTTTAAAACTGTAAATCATATTTATCCTTTACCCTATGCCTGATCCCAAAAAGTGGAAAGTTGAGGTGTTTATTCAAATCGTTTTAATGTTTCTTTTGTAAATTCTGAAAGCACTAATCTTCCTGAAATCGCGGCTCTTTCTGCCAATAGACTATCCCAATCTTCGGTGCCTGCCCACATTACTTTTTTCATCTCCTTCATGGCCTCCGGATTGTAATTACACAAGTTTTCGGCAAAATTCTGTATTGCTTTATCTAAAGTTTCTGTAGAGTCATAAACCTGCGCATACAGTCCTTTTTGACGTGCCCATTCGGCATCATAGAACGAATTTGCATCAATGGCGATTTGCGACATTCCGCTTAACCCCAATTTACGTTCAACTGCAGGACCCACTACGAACGGACCGATACCAACATTCAATTCACTTAATTTTATAGAAGCAAATTTTGAAGCCATACAATAATCGGTTGCTGAAGCTACACCTACGCCACCACCCACAGTTTTGCCTTGAATTCGACCAATAATAAACTTTGGACATTTACGCATGGCGTTAATCACATTTGCAAAACCACTAAAAAAAACTCGTCCTGTCTCGGCGTCATTTATATTTATTAATTCACTAAAACTTGCCCCGGCGCAAAAAGTTCGGTCGCCGCCACTTTTAAGCACGATCACTTTAACTGCATCATCTTTTCCGGCAGTATTTATTTCCTCCACCAATTTTGCTAAAATATCGCCCGGCAAACTATTATGAGCCGGATGATAGAATTCTATGGTTGAAATTCCGTTTTCTATATTTTGTATTACGTATGGATCATTCATCTTTTATATGCTGCTTTTTATTATTTTGTCACACTTCAATCCAAAATGCTAAACTGTTGAAAGTGATGATTCAAATGCTTTCTCTCTAGTAGATACCATTCGAATCTATTCAATTCACCAAAAACTACGTTCTTTAATCTCGCCTCAGGATTCTCTTTAAAATACTGAATATATGCCTCCCGGGATTCTAATAATTTCTTCTTGGCAGTTTCGAGATCTGGGTGTTTTAATTTTGAAATTTCTGACTTTTCCGCGAGCGGAAAATCATATTCTTTTGGCATTGGACTATAATTATACAAGGTCTCGTGTGTTTTCTCTAAATATTTTTCGGGAGTAGCAATTTCAAAATCCTGAATCTCTCCTGAAGCAATTTTATATGTATATTCCAAGTGTTCTACCATTTGCTGAGCGTTCATTTTACCCCATTCTGGTTTCGTTTTCTCAGTCAATTTATTTAAGCATTCTTCAATTTTTTCGGTAGTCATTTCAGTAAAAACCGTTTGCTTTTTTTGCACCATTGTTAAAATTGTAGCTATGGCCACCAACTCATCTTCGGTATCAAATACCTCAACATACCACTTTACAATACCACTCGGCAATTCTGTTCCTCTGGAATCTCTATCAATTTTTTGCTTACAGGTTAATCGCACATAAACCGTGTCATTATGATATATGGGGCGTAAAAATCTGCATTCTTCTAAACCATAATTTGCCGCTACCGGACCTTTATTGGGATACACAAATAATCCCGCCGCGGCCGCAATTATAAAATAGCCATGCGCAGTTCGTTTCTCAAAAATACTTCCATCGAGGGAAGTAATATCGGTGTGAGCATAGAAATGATCCCAAGTTAGGTTTCCGAAGTTGATAATATCTGTATCGGTAATTGTTCTATTGTGAGTTTTCAGAGACATTCCCGGTTCAATATCATCCCAATGATAGGCAAAGGGATGCTGCTCAGATTCCTTATAATCGGAATTCGGTTGATAAATTCCTGTAACTTCCGTTAAAGTGGTAGGAGACCCCTGAATAGCACATCTCTGCAAGTAATGCTTCACGCCTCGCATACCGCCCATTTCCTCTCCCCCTCCGGCACGACCCGGACCTCCATGAATTAAATTTGGAAGGGGAGAACCGTGACCTGTGCTTTGTTTAGCACTTTCGCGATTGAGTATTAATATTCTACCATGATGAGAAGCAGCATTCACGGTATATTCTTTTGCAATATTATTATCATTGGTAACGATGGAACTTACTAACGAACCCCGTCCCATTTTAGCCAGGGTGATTGCTTCTTCCAATGTTTTATAAGGCATGAGAGTACTCACCGGTCCGAAGGCCTCTGTTGTATGAGCCGCTTCATTTTTTAATGGATTGTCTTCACGAAGCAGAATTGGTTTTATGAAAGCTCCTTTTTGTGCATCTGCTCCAATAGTTTCTACCTCAGAAAGGTTACCATAGACCAAACTTGCAGTCTTGGTAATCTTGTTCACTTGTTCAATTACCGATTTACGCTGGGCATCGCTTACTAAGGCGCCCATTCTTACTTCCTTTAATCGTGGATCACCAACGGTGACTTTATCTAAAGCTTTCCCAAGTGCTATTTGCACATCTTCCACTAATTTCTCGGGAACTATTATCCTTCGAATCGCGGTACACTTTTGGCCACACTTAACGGTCATTTCATTTCGAACTTCTTTGATAAAAAGGTCAAACTCCGGCGTGCCAGGTACGGCATCTTCGCCTAAAATTGATGCATTCAACGAATCGGCTTCCATTGTGAAGGGAACAGATTCTTCAATGAGTTGAGGATGATTTTTAAGCTGCCGCCCTATTTTTGCCGACCCGGTAAAAGTAACCACATCCTGCGATTGAACTGTATCCAAAATAGTCTTAGCTGTACCACTTATAAGTTGTAAAGATCCTTCAGGAAGAATTCCTGAGGCTATTATTTCTTTAACCACGGCTTCGGTTAAATAAGCTGTTTGTGGCGCCGGCAACACAACAGCTGGCATTCCCGCCATCCAGTTCACCGCACATTTTTCTAACATGCCCCATATTGGAAAATTAAAGGCATTGATATGCACAACAACGCCCTCTCTGGGAACCATTATATGATGCGCCATAAACCTGCCACCTCTTGAAAGGTCTATTGGATCACCTTCAACATGATATGACTGATTTGGAAACAATTTCCGAAGAGAAGCATTAGCAAATAAATTTCCAAAGCCACCCTCGATATCAATCCAACTGTCGATTTTTGTTGCTCCTGTCCGATAACTGAGTTCGTAGAAAGCTTGTTTCTTTTTTACGAGATACATCGCGAGCTTTTTTAGCATATTCCCTCGTTCCTGAAAAGTCATTTTGCGAAGTATAGCCCCTTTATCCCGACCGTACTGAAGAATTGCAGGAATATCCAGACCTTCTGTTGTCACATTTGTGAAGTGTTCCCCAGTCACTGAATCAAGGATAGGATTTCCTTCACCACTCCCGCTTTGCCATCGGCCTTGAATGTAATGTTGTGTTTTATTCATTTTCTGTAATTTTTTTAATTCATTTCTTATGCTTGTATTACCTTTCTATTACACTAAAGACAGGTAACTGCTTAAAAATGAATTTAATGCTTCTTAAATATTATAATCAGGCTCGTATTCTAATAATTTGTCCGTTAATCTTCCCCTCCACACTTTTCACATAACCATCTACCACTTTAGGCATAGGAACCGGGGTATTTCCGGGAAAATAATCTTTATATTTCTCGTAAGCGTCTTCCACTAAATCAGCCGAAACCACATTAACTCTTATCCCATTCTCTAATTCAAGTGCTGCGGCCATAACAAAACTCTGAATTGCACCGTTCACCATTGCAGCGCTCGTAGTCATATCTACGGGCTCATCGGCTAAAATTCCGGTAGTTAATGTGATTGACCCCGAATTGTTTAAATACGCTCTTCCTAACCGCACCAGATTAACCTGGCCCATCATTTTACTTTTTATTCCAATATAAAAGTCTTCTTCGGAAAGATTATCGAATTTATCCCATTTAGCATCTCCTGCAACATTCACGATAGCATCGACCTTGCCCACTTGCTGAAACATTTGAGAAATTGATTCTGACTCCGAGATATCAACTGTTACGTCTCCCGAGTTCCTTCCGGCAATGATCAATTCATGTTTTTCAGAAAAGCGTTTCGCAACATGTTTTCCGATTGTACCGTTACCTCCAATTAGCAATATTCTCATTTATTAATTTTGGGTTACATTTTCAATTATCGCAGCATAACCTTGCCCAACTCCAACACACATAGTAATTAATGCATATCGCTTACCTTTTTCCTTTAATTCTAATGCTGCGGAGTAAGCAATCCGTGCTCCAGTAACTCCTAACGGATGTCCGATAGCAATTGAACCTCCATTAGGATTAATACGAGGATCATCATCTTTTAATCCCCATTCACGAATACAAGCCAGAGCCTGAGAAGCAAATGCTTCATTTAATTCAATTATATCTATATCATCCATGGTCAAGCCAGCCTTTGACAAAGCTTTATTAGAAGCCTCCACCGGACCGATTCCCATGATTCTTGGTTCAACCCCAACCACTGCAGAGCTAACAATTCGAGCAAGCGGTTGTAAATTATATTTTTTTACGGCTTCCTCGGAAGCAATAATCGTAGCTGCGGCACCATCATTTAATCCCGAAGCATTCCCCGCAGTTACACTACCATCTTTTTTAAAGGCAGGACGTAATTTTGCCAATACTTCTTTGGTTGTTCCCGGTCTAATAAATTCGTCATCTTTGAAAATAATAGGATCTTTTTTTCGCTGCGGAATTTCAACAGCGACGATCTCTTTTGCCAACCTTCCCCTTTCTTGGGCTTTTGTGGCTTTCATCTGACTCCAATAAGAAAAAGCATCCTGATCTTCACGAGAGATATTATATTTTTCAACTAAATTTTCGGCGGTATTTCCCATACCTTCGGTTCCATACAATTCTTGCATCTTCGGATTTACAAAGCGCCAACCAAAACTAGAATCATACATCTTAGAATCATTTCCAAAGGCAGTGGATGGTTTTGCAATAACATAGGGTCCGCGTGTCATATTTTCTACCCCTCCCGAAATGAAAAGGTCTCCATCCCCGGCTTTAATAGCTCTGTTAGCATGGATGATAGCTGAGAGTCCGCTGCTGCACAGTCTATTGACTGTTTCACCGGGCACGGTGAAAGGCAGTCCTGCCAGCAGCAGCGACATACGTGCAACATTTCGATTATCTTCCCCCGCTTGATTTGCACAACCCATAATTACATCGTCAAAGGCTTCTTTTGGGATATTCGGATTTCTCTTTACGATTTCACGAATTACAATAGCGCCCAAATCGTCTGTACGAATTGTGCTTAACATCCCTTTGTAATTTCCTATCGGAGTTCGCACTCCATCTATTATATATGCATCTTTCATAAATCCTCTCTGTCCGCCAGCGGCGGGCATTTAGTTATTATTATTTTCTTCCCAGTTTTTACTAGTTCTATACACTACGCCTTTAAAAAGCGCAACTAATTCATCTCCTCTTTTAACCTCGACTATATTAAATCCAATTTTAGTTTTTTGTAAATCTAAAGTCGCTTCAGCTACCAAATAATCTCCTTCTTCTAATGCTTCTATATGATTGATAGAAGTTTCTATGGAAACTGCATACTTTCCACGGGTATTAGCAGCAAATCCAAAGGCAGTATCTGCAAGTGAATAACTAATTCCTCCATGGGCCTTTCCCATACTGTTTAACATTTCCCTGCGCACTGTCATTGCCACCTTGCACCTTCCAATAACGCATTCCAAAATTTCAATTCCAAGCCAGCTGCTAAAAGCATCTTCACTCAACATTTTGTATGGTATTCTGGTTCCTTCCATTTTTAAAAAAACTTTTTATTTTCCCGCTGCATTTTCCGAAGTAAGGGCGAGCAACGATACCGATCTTCGTGATATTCGTCGTACAATGCATCCAATTTCTCCACACACCAATCGATTCCTTTTTCGTCTGCCCAAACTAATAATCCCTTTGGATAATTAACACCCTTAGTCATTGCATTATCTATATCTTCTGCGGAGGCAATATTCCAAAATAAAGCATCTGCTGCTTCGTTGATTAACATTACCAAAACCCTTTCAAATATTGTTTGTAAAAGTTTTTCAGAATGAGATTTCGCGCTTAGACTGGAAATGACTTTGCCATTTTCATTATACTCATAATATCCCTTACCACTTTTTCTGCCTAAATAGCCTGCTTCTGCAAAGCGTTTTTGTGTGAATGACGGTTTATATCGAGGGTCAAAATAGAAAGCTTCAAAAACTGTCTCAGTCACAGTATAATTTACATCATTTCCTATAAAGTCCATAAGTTCAAATGGTCCCATCCGAAATCCTCCTTTAGTTTTTAAGGCTTCATCTATAGTCTCGAAATCGGCAATTCCTTCTTCATATATCCGAAGGGATTCTCCGTAAAAAGGACGCGCCACTCGGTTTACAATAAAGCCGGGAGTATCCTTGGCAATAGCAACAACCTTCCCCCAATTCTTAATGGTCTCTACTGTAATTTTTAAAATTTCTGTTGAAGTTTGTATCGCTGGTATCACTTCTACTAGTTTCATCAAGGGTGCGGGATTAAAAAAGTGAATGCCCACACAACGTATCGGATTTTCCAATGAGGCTGCAATAGATGCAATAGATAGTGAAGATGTATTGGAGGCAATGATACAATCGTTCGAAACATAACGTTCCAACACCTGAAAAACTTTCTTTTTAATCTCTAAGTTCTCAACTATCGCCTCAATAGTAAGATCAGAATCTGATAAATCACTTAAACTACTAACGTAGTGAATATTTGCCTCTATCCTTGATTTTTCTGCTTGATCAATACGCCCTTTTTCCACCAACCTTCTCAAAATCTTTTCGAGACTCTTCTCAGATTTAATTAAGGCATCTGTACTTGTATCGTATATTTTCACACTACAGCCAGCAGTCGCAGCAACTTGTGCAATACCGCTTCCCATAGTACCTGAACCTATTATTCCAATTTTATGAATCATTAATCCAACTTAATATGTTACGCTCCGGGAGCCTTTAGTTTCCTTTAAAATTTGGTTTTCTCTTTTCTACAAATGCATTTACACCTTCATTGTAATCATTGCTTTGAGCAGCTTCAATTTGCAACTTAGATTCCATATCCAATTGCTTTTCGAGATTATTAGTCAAAGACTCATTTAGCAACCTCTTAGTCATTCCCAAGGCCTTAGTTGGCATCTGAGCTAAAGTTTCTGCCAGAACCAAAACTTCAGCATTAAAATCTTCAGGTGAATACACTTTATAAATCATACCTAATCTTTCTGCCTCCTCTGCCGAAACTTTATCACCTAACATCATTAATGCCGATGCTTTCTGAAATCCAATTAGTCTGGGCAAAAAGAACGTTCCTGCACTATCAGGAATCAGTCCGATTTTACTGAAAGCTTGAATAAAAGAAGCCTTTTCAGAAGCTACTACCACATCACATGCCAATGCAATATTAGCTCCGGCACCAGCGGCTACGCCATTTACTGCGGCTATAATTGGCTTTTCAATCGCTCTGATGCGCTTTATTATCGGATTGTAATGTTCTTCAAGTATTTTTTTAAAACCCGGGTTTAGATCGGGCGTTGTCACTTCCTTTAAATCTTGGCCCGCACAGAATGCTTTCCCACTTCCGGTAATTATGACTGCGCGAACATCTCTATTTTTCTCACAGGCATCTAACTCATCCTGTAACATCAAGGCCATCTCCCTATTGAAGCTGTTAAACACTTCAGGGCGATTAAGCGTTAAGGTTGCAACCTTATTCTGTATTTTATTTGTAATTGATCTTTGCATTAATTATAATTCAATTGGTTATAGCGATTGAGTAATACTGGCATAATTATATCGATTTTGGCTGTTTATTTCAAACATTTAAAATAATCAAAAGGTTCTTGACAGTCGTCACATTTAAAAAGAGCTTTACATGCCGTCGAGCCAAACTGACTCACTAAATGTGTATTCGTGCTTCCACAATTGGTGCATTTTACCAGTTTCGCATTCCCCAGTAATGCATCCTTATCTGCAGTTTCCTCTAATGGCGCCGCTATACCGTATTCTTCCATCTTCCGTTTCCCTGCTTCACTAATCCAATCGGTAGTCCAGGCGGGAGCTAGCACCAATTCTATCACAGCCTTTTTTCCGATTTTACTGAAAGCTGCTCTTAAATCATCGCCAATCACGTCCATTGCAGGGCAGCCTGAATATGTAGGTGTTAATTTTATATGCACTGTTCCGTCGACTTCCACAGCTTCACGAATAACACCCAGGTCCAATACCGTTAGCACCGGAATTTCCGGATCAGAGACTGTTTGAAGAGTCGGGATAAGGTGGGTATCGATATTTGTGTCAATAGTGTTGAACATACAATATTCAATTATTCTTAAATATTAAAGTTGTGATACTGTTCGCGAAATTCGCCGATCACTTTATAAATGAAATGCTGCTTCAGTTGACTTTCGGTTTAATTGCTTAGACTAAAGATCGAAAGCGTATTATCATTGAGATACTAAATATTAATTGCACTTTTTGCTACCATTTCATATTGGGAAATGTTTTTTGCATGTATTGTAAATCTGCTAAAATGTAACCCATATGTTCTGTGTGAATTCCTTCTTTACCTCCTTTTGTAAAATATTTACTCTCAGGAATAGTGAGTGTCGCTTCTTTCAATACTTCGGAAACTTCTCGGTAATAATTTTCTTTTAATTCTGAAACGTCTATGCCAACTCCTTGTTCAGCCATGGCTATATCGGCATCTGTCATCTGAAACAGCTCGTCTGTAAATCGCCATAGATCATCAATCGCTTCCTGCATTTTAGAATTGCTCTCTTCAGTACCGTCACCAAGTCTTTTAATCCAATCAGTTGAAAAACGCTTGTGATAACTTACTTCTTTTATTCCTTTTTTGGCGACAGCCGCGAGGTTTTCATCTTTGCTGTCTTGAAGCTTTTCCATTAACATTAGATGATAAACATCAAATAAAAACTGGCGTGCCATAACATATCCGAAATGTGTATTCGGTTGTTCTACTAGCAGCACATTTCTGTATTCTCTTTCAAGACGTAAAAAAGCAATATCATCTTCAGTCTTATCTTTTCCAACCACCTTAGCTGCGTACTGATAGTAACTTCTGGTCTGCCCAATTAAATCTAGAGCTATATTGGTTAATGCAATATCTGTTTCTAGATTGGGGCCGTGCCCACATAATTCACCTAAACGCTGCGCCAGAATAAGCGAATTATCGGCAATGCCGAGAATGTATTTATATAAATTTTCGCTCGTTCCGTTAGAAGCGGAGATCTCACCAGGTTGGTGAGAATTATTTGTACTTAAAGTGTTACTCATTTTTTCTTAGTTTACATTCTCTCCTAGTTGGTGCGGACGGAGATGAGGTTCCTACATATGCTTCACTTCGTCGGGCAAATCGTAAAAAGTTGGGTGACGATATACCTTATCCTGAGCCGGCTCGAATAATTCGCCATTATCCTGCGGATTAGAAGCAGTAATATATTTACTTTCAACTACCCAGATACTTACTCCTTCATTTCTGCGAGTGTAGACATCTCGAGCATTTTCCATTGCCATTTCCGCATCAGTAGCATGCAGGCTTCCAAAATGACGATGTTCAAGACCGTTTTTACTACGAACAAATATTT